>NZ_JAHBDP010000078.1:0-67331 GCF_019956495.1 Pseudomonas sp. BF-B-26
GGCTTGCTCGCGAAAGCGGACTGACATTCAACATTGATGTCGACTGATACACCGCTTTCGCGAGCAAGCCCGCTCCCACATTTGGAAATCACCAAGCATAAAAAAACCCGCCGATGATCACTCATCGGCGGGTTTTTCATTAACGGCTAACGCTTAGATCGCGCCACGCTTGCGCAGCAGATCCAGCACTTGCTTGACGCTTTCTTCCAGCGACAGCGACTGGGTGTCGACCACAAGGTCGGCGTCCAGTGGCACGTCGTACGGGAAGGAATCGCCCGGGATGTTATCCCCGGCCGCCGCGTACAGGCCTTGTGGGTCACGCTCGGCACAGACCGTCGGCGAAGCCTGGACGTAGACCGTCAGCAGACGTTCCTTGCCGATCAGCTCCCGGGCTTGCTCACGGCCTTCGGCACTCGGCGCAACGAAGGCCGCCAGCGTCAGCAGACCGGCTTCGTTGAACTGACGCGCAACGTGCGCCGCACGACGCCAGTTCTCGGTACGCCCGGCGCGATCCTGTGGCAGACCTTTGTTCAGGTCGTGACGCAGGTTCTGGCCATCGAGTACAAACACCGCGCGGCCCATGTCGAACAGCTTGCGTTCAACGGCGTAAGCCAAAGTGCTTTTGCCGGCGCCCGACAAGCCGCTGAACAACACGGTGGCCGGTTGCTGGCCGAAGCGTTGGGCGCGTTCTTCGGTGGCAACGTGCGCCAGTTTGCCGTGATGCGTGCTGGTGCCATGGCTCAACGGCTGAGCGATGATCATGCCGGCCGCAACGGTGCCATTGGTCAAACGATCGATGACGATGAACGAACCGGTGGTGCGGTTGCTCGCGTAACCGTCCAGCGCGATGGCCGCGTCGAGGCTGATCTTGACCCGACCGATCTCGTTCAAGTGCAACGAACTGGCCGGACCTTCTTCCAGGGTGTTCACGTCAACGCGGTTGACGATGCTGGTGATCGAACCCGGTACGTAGGTGGTGGCGCGCTTGATGTCGTATTTCTTGCCCGGCAGCATCGGCTCTTCGGCCATCCACACCAGCATGGCGTCGAAGGCATCGGTCACTTGCGGCTGGTTGTCGGCGTGCACCAGCAAGTCGCCGCGGGAGATGTCGATCTCGTCTTCCATGGTCAGCGTCACCGCTTGACCAGGACCGGCGTGCTCCAGCTCACCTTCGAAGGTGACGATGGATTTCACACGGCTGCTCTTGCCCGACGGCAGCACCACGACTTCGTCGCCCTTGTGCACGACGCCGCTGGCCAGCGTACCGGCGAAACCACGGAAGTTCAGGTTCGGACGGTTGACGTACTGCACCGGGAAACGCAGGTCGGTGTAGTTGCGGTCGTTGGCGATCTCGACGGTTTCAAGGATTTCCATCAGCGACTGGCCGGTGTACCACGGCGAGCGCTCGGACTTGTTCACCACGTTGTCGCCTTTCAGCGCCGACATCGGCACGAAGGCCATGGTGGTCGGCTTGAACGCGATGCCTTCGGCGAACTTCAGGTAATCGGCCTTGATCGACTCGAAGACGGTTTCGTCGAAACCGTTGAGGTCCATTTTGTTGATGGCGACAACAATGTGTTTGATGCCCAGCAACGAGGCAATGAAGCTGTGGCGACGGGTCTGGGTCTGCACGCCGTAACGGGCGTCGACCAGGATGATCGCCAGGTCACAGGTGGACGCACCGGTGGCCATGTTGCGGGTGTACTGCTCATGGCCAGGGGTGTCGGCAATGATGAATTTGCGTTTGGCGGTGGAGAAGTAGCGGTAAGCGACATCGATGGTGATGCCCTGCTCACGCTCGGCCTGCAGGCCGTCGACCAGCAATGCCAGGTCGATGTCGTCGCCAGTGGTGCCGACTTTTTTCGAGTCGCGGGTAATGGCTTCCAGGTGATCTTCGTAGATCATTTTGGAGTCGTGCAGCAGGCGCCCGATCAGGGTGCTCTTGCCGTCGTCGACGTTGCCACAGGTCAGAAAGCGCAGCATTTCCTTGCGTTCGTGCTGGCCCAGGTAGGCGAGGATGTCCTCGCTGATCAAATCAGATGCGTGCGACATGACAACCCCTTAGAAATAACCCTGACGTTTCTTTTCTTCCATCGAGCCTGCGCCATCGTGATCGATGACCCGGCCCTGGCGTTCGGAAGTTCGCGTCAGGAGCATTTCCTGAATGATGTCGGTCAGGCTGGTGGCCTCGGACTCGACCGCACCGGTCAACGGGTAGTCGCCGAGTGTACGGAAGCGGACCTTCTTCTTGACGATGCGCGCTTTGTCTTCATCGCTCAGGTGATTGAGCAGGCGTTCGTCGTCGATCATGATCCAGGTGCCATTCATCTCGATAACGTCGCGCTCGGCGGCGAAATACAGCGGCACAATCGGGATGCCTTCGAGGTAGATGTACTGCCAGATGTCCAGTTCGGTCCAGTTCGACAACGGGAAAACACGGATCGATTCGCCCTTGTTGACCTTGCCGTTGTAAACGTTCCACAACTCGGGCCGCTGGTTTTTCGGGTCCCAGCGGTGCTTGGTATCGCGGAAGGAATACACGCGCTCTTTGGCACGGGATTTCTCTTCGTCACGACGGGCACCACCGAAAGCGGCATCGAAACCGTACTTGTCGAGGGCCTGCTTGAGGCCTTCGGTTTTCATGATATCGGTGTGCTTGGCGCTGCCGTGGGTGAGCGGGTTGATACCCTGCGCAACACCCTCGGGATTCACGTGCACCAGCAGGTCAAGGCCGAGCTCTTCGACCATGCGGTCGCGGAACGCGTACATTTCCTTGAACTTCCACCGGGTGTCGACGTGCATCACCGGGAACGGCAGTTTGCCCGGGAAGAATGCCTTGCGCGCAAGGTGCAGCATCACGGCGGAGTCTTTACCGACGGAGTACAGCATCACCGGGTTATCGAACTCGGCGGCGACCTCGCGGATGATGTGGATGCTTTCGGCCTCCAGCTGTTTCAGATGCGTCAGTTTGTCGACCATGGCTACTCACGAAAACGATCTTATGGACGGCCAGCGGGCCGTGTTCGAGCGAGGAATCCTAGCACAGCGACCTCTTCTAATCAGGACGCAAGCTAGATCGAAAGGGTATATGAATATACCTGCCTGTTCGGGTGTACTGGGTCCTGTGGGAGTGAGCCTGCTCGCGATAGCGGTGTGTCAGTCACATCAATATCGAATGTGACGCAGCTATCGCGAGCAGGCACGCTCCCACAGTGGGTATGGGTGATTCAGATCGGATTCGGGCAATCGATGAAGATGTGCTCGAGGGCAAAGCGCCGCGCCAGATAATCGCCCAACGCCTGCACGCCATAACGCTCGGTGGCGTGATGGCCGGCGGCGATGAAGCTGATGTCGTTTTCCCGGGCGCTGTGGAAGGTCTGCTCGGACGCCTCACCGCTGAGGTACAAGTCGACGCCAGCCAGCACGGCCTGATCGATGTACCCTTGACCGCCACCGGTGCACCAGCCAACGCGGCGAATCATCTCGCTGCCTTCGATCAGCAACGGCTCGCGGCCCATGACTTCTTGTACGCGGCGGGCAAAATCGCGGGCCGTCACCGGCTCGTTCAATGAACCGACCAGCCCGACAACTTTGAGATTGTCCGGATCCAATGGGCCTTCCACTGTGATATCGAGCTGACGTGCCAGCTGAACGTTATTGCCGACTTCCGGGTGCAGATCCAGCGGCAGATGGTAGGACAACAGGCTGATATCGTGCTTGAGCAGGGTTTTCAACCGACGCTGCTTCATGCCGGTGATGCACGGACTCTCGCCTTTCCAGAAATAGCCGTGATGCACCAGTACCAGGTCGGCGCTGGCTTCCACAGCGGCGTCGAGCAACGCCTGGCTGGCGGTGACGCCACTGACGATGCGCATGACCTGCGGCCGGCCTTCGACCTGCAACCCGTTGGGGCAGTAATCGGCAATCTTTGCACTGTTAAGGTAACGGTCGGCTTCTTCGACCAGGGTGCTCAAGGCGACGGCCATAAAAGACTCCTAAATATCCCGTTCAGAGGCACGCTTCGCCTCGTATAATGCGCGACATTATGGGCGGTCTCATACCGCCTGCAACCTCTCAGGACGTGCTTAATGCTCAAAGCGCTGCGTTTTTCCGGCTGGCCGCTGTTGGCCGGCGTGCTTATTGCCCTGTTAATCATCCAGCGTTACCCGCAGTGGGTCGGGCTCCCAAGCCTCGACGTCAACATGCAGCAAGCCCCGCAAACCACCACCATGCAACAAGGTCCGGTGTCCTATGCCGACGCAGTGACCACGGCCGCACCTTCGGTGGTCAACCTGTACACCACCAAAGTCATCAACAAGCCGAACCATCCGCTGTTCGAAGATCCGCAGTTCCGTCGTTTCTTCGGCGACAACTCGCCCAAGCAGAAGCGCATGGAATCGAGCCTCGGCTCGGGCGTGATCATGAGCCCGGAAGGTTACCTGCTGACCAACAACCACGTGACCAGCGGCGCCGACCAGATTGTGGTAGCGCTCAAGGACGGGCGTGAAACCCTGGCCCGAGTGATCGGCAGCGACCCGGAAACCGACCTCGCGGTCCTGAAGATCGACTTGAAGAATCTTCCATCGATCACCGTCGGGCGCTCCGACAACATCCGCATCGGCGACGTGGCCCTGGCCATCGGCAACCCGTTCGGTGTCGGCCAGACTGTGACCATGGGCATCATCAGCGCCACCGGGCGCAATCAGCTGGGCTTGAACAACTACGAAGACTTCATCCAGACCGACGCTGCGATCAACCCCGGCAACTCCGGCGGTGCGCTGGTGGATGCCAACGGCAACCTGACCGGCATCAACACGGCGATCTTCTCCAAGTCCGGCGGTTCGCAGGGCATCGGTTTCGCAATCCCGGTGAAGCTGGCCATGGAAGTGATGAAGTCGATTATCGAGCACGGCCAGGTGATTCGCGGCTGGCTCGGTATCGAAGTGCAGCCGTTGAGCCAGGAACTGGCGGAATCGTTTGGCCTGTCGGGGCGGCCGGGCATTGTGGTCGCGGGGATTTTCCGTGACGGCCCGGCACAGAAGGCCGGCCTGCAACTGGGTGACGTGATCCTCAGCATCGACGGCGAACCGGCGGGCGATGGTCGCAAGTCAATGAACCAGGTGGCGCGCATCAAGCCGACCGACAAGGTGACGATTCAGGTGATGCGCAATGGCAAAGAGCTGAAGCTCACGGCAGAAATCGGTCTGCGTCCGCCGCCTGCGCCGATCAAGGAAAAAGAAGAAGAGTAAGCAGTCGATACCAAACCCTGTGGGAGCGAGCCTGCTCGCTCCCACAGGGTCAGTGTTGAGTCAGAGGTCGCCGAGGCTGTCGATCAACGCCTGATTCTGCTCCGGTGTGCCAATCGAGATCCGCAGGAACTGGGCAATCCGTTCCTGCTTGAAGTGCCGAACGATCACGCCTTGCTCACGCAACTTCGCCGCCAGCCCTGCCGCATCGTGTTGCGGATGACGGGCGAAGATGAAGTTCGCCGCCGACGGCAACACTTCAAAGCCTTTCGCTTGCAGTTGCGCAACGACCTTTTCACGATTCTCGATGACCAACCGGCAAGTCTTGTCGAAGTACTCACGATCTTCGAACGCTGCGGCTGCACCGACATTCGCCAGACGATCCAGCGGATAGGAGTTGAAGCTGTTCTTGATCCGCTCCAGCGCCTCGATCAGGTCTGGGTGCCCCACCGCCAGCCCCACCCTCAGGCCCGCCAGTGAACGGGACTTGGACAGGGTCTGGGTCACCAGCAGGTTCGGATAACGATCCACCAGGCTGATCGCCGTCTCACCGCCGAAATCGATGTAAGCCTCATCCACCACGACCACCGAATCCGGGCTGGCCTTGAGGATTTTCTCCACCGCATCCAGCGCCAACAGGCAGCCGGTCGGTGCGTTCGGATTCGGGAAGATGATCCCGCCGTTCGGCTTGGCGTAGTCCGCCGGGTTGATCTGGAACTGCTCGTCCAGCGCCACCGCGTCGAAGGCGATGCCATACAACCCGCAGTAAACCGGATAGAAGCTGTAGCTGATATCCGGGAACAGCACTGGATTATCGTGTTGCAGCAAGCCGTGAAAAATGTGCGCCAGGACTTCGTCGGAACCGTTGCCGAGGAACACCTGATTGCTCTGCACGCCGTAGTACCTGGCCACCGCGTTCTTCAGCAGATCGCTGTTCGGGTCCGGGTACAGACGCAAATTGTCGTTCAGTTCGGTCTGCATCGCCGCCAAGGCTTTTGGCGATGGTCCGTACGGGTTTTCGTTGGTGTTGAGCTTCACCAGTTTCGCCAGTTTCGGCTGCTCGCCCGGCACGTAAGGCACCAGGCTCTTGACGAAGGGACTCCAGAATTTACTCATGCTCAGTTGCCCTGCCCTTGTAGAGAGTCTTCGTCAACGATGCGGTATTCGGCACTGCGCGCGTGAGCGGTCAACGACTCGCCACGGGCCAGCACGGAAGCGGTTTTGCCCAGTTCCGACGCCCCCTGCTCGGAGCAGTAGATGATCGACGAGCGCTTCTGGAAGTCGTACACACCCAGCGGCGAGGAGAAACGCGCGGTGCCGGAGGTAGGCAACACGTGGTTCGGGCCGGCGCAGTAGTCGCCCAAGGCTTCAGAGGTGTGACGGCCCATGAAGATCGCGCCAGCGTGGCGAATCTTCGGCAGCCAGGCCTGCGGATCAGCAACGGACAACTCAAGGTGTTCCGGTGCGATGCGGTTGGCCACTTCGATGGCTTGGTCCATGTCGCGGACCTTGATCAGGGCACCACGGCCATTGATCGACGTTTCGATGATCTCGGCGCGCTCCATGGTCGGCAGCAGTTTGGCGATGCTGGCGGCGACCTTGTCGAGGAACTCGGCGTCCGGGCTGACCAGAATCGCCTGGGCGTCTTCGTCGTGCTCAGCCTGGGAGAACAGGTCCATGGCGATCCAGTCCGGATCCGTCTGGCCGTCGCAGACCACGAGGATTTCGGATGGGCCGGCGATCATGTCGATGCCGACCTGGCCGAACACGTGGCGCTTGGCGGTGGCGACATAGATGTTGCCCGGACCGACCACCTTGTCGACCTTCGGCACGCTTTCGGTGCCGTAAGCCAGCGCAGCAACCGCTTGAGCGCCGCCGATGGTGAACACGCGGTCGACACCGGCGATGCAGGCTGCGGCCAGCACCAGCTCGTTGATTTCGCCACGCGGCGTCGGCACTACCATGACCACTTCAGTCACGCCGGCCACCTTGGCCGGAATTGCATTCATCAGTACCGAGGACGGATAAGACGCCTTACCGCCCGGTACGTACAGGCCGGCGCGATCCAGCGGCGTGACCTTCTGGCCCAGCACCGTGCCGTCGGCTTCGGTGTAGCTCCAGGAATCCTGTTTCTGTTTCTCGTGGTAGCTGCGTACTCGGGACGCGGCTTTTTCCAGCGCTTCACGCTGTGGCACGGTGATTCGGGTCAGGGCCAGTTCCAGGCGCTCACGAGGCAGAATCAAGTCCGCCATGGACGCGACCTGCAGGCCGTCGAACTTCTGGGTGAATTCCACCAGCGCCGCATCGCCACGCTCGCGCACGGCCTTGATGATGTCCAGCACCCGCTGATTGACCGAGTCGTCAGACACACTTTCCCAGCTCAGCAGATGATCCAGATGATGTGCGAAATCCGGATCAGCAGCATTGAGTCGGCGAATTGCAGTCGGTGCGGTCATAGCGAGAGCCTCATAGGAATGGCAAAAAACTCAGGTACCCGAAGCTACCATCGATCCGCTTGGGCACCTGAGAATTCTGGCTATGAGGCGGATAGACGGGCGCGACTTAACGTCGCGCAGGTAAATCAGCCGCGGTGTCGAGACTCCACTGCCTTGCGCAGGGTGTCGATCAACGCCTGGATACGGGCGTGCTGCATTTTCATCGAAGCTTTGTTCACGATCAGCCGGGAGCTGATGTCGGCAATGAAATCCTGGGGTTCCAGGCCATTGGCGCGCAGGGTGTTGCCGGTGTCGACCACGTCGATGATCTTGTCTGCCAGACCGATCAGCGGCGCCAGTTCCATCGAGCCATAGAGCTTGATGATGTCGACCTGACGGCCCTGTTCGGCGTAGTAGCGCTTGGCAACATTGACGAATTTGGTCGCCACACGCAGGCGGCCCTTGGGCTCGACATCGCCGACACGGCCGGCCGTCATCAGCTTGCACAGGGCAATTCGCAGGTCCAACGGCTCGTACAAACCCTGGCCGCCATATTCCATCAGCACATCTTTACCGGCGACGCCCAGGTCAGCGGCACCATGTTCGACGTAAGTCGGCACATCGGTGGCGCGCACGATCAGCAGACGTACATCGGCCTGGGTCGTGGGGATGATCAGCTTGCGGCTCTTGTCCGGATTCTCGGTCGGCACGATGCCCGCTTCAGCCAGAAGCGGCAGGGTGTCGTCAAGGATACGGCCCTTGGACAGTGCGATGGTCAACATGGGAAACGTCAGTCCTTATCAAGGTACTCATGCCCGGTCGCAAATGGCGCCGGAAACACATCGAGCCGGTAACCGGCTCGACTTGAAACGAATTCAACGGGCGCGTCCTTGCGCCCATGCAGCAGAAACTAGCCCGGTACGCGGCGGATCTTCGCGCCGAGCATCTGCAGTTTCTCTTCGATGCACTCGTAACCACGGTCGATGTGGTAAATGCGATCGATCAGGGTGTCGCCTTCGGCGATCAGCGCCGAGATCACCAGGCTGGCCGAAGCACGCAGGTCGGTGGCCATGACTGGCGCCCCCTTCAGCGTTTCGGTGCCAGTGACGATGGCGGTGTTGCCTTCAACCTGGATCTTGGCGCCCATGCGGTGCAGCTCGTACACGTGCATGAAGCGGTTTTCGAAGATCGTCTCGATCACGGCACCGGTGCCTTCGGCAATGGCGTTGAGGGAGATGAACTGCGCCTGCATGTCGGTCGGGAACGCCGGGTACGGAGCGGTACGCACGTTAACGGCTTTTGGCCGCTTGCCGTGCATGTTCAGCTCGATCCAGTCCTCGCCGCAGGTGATTTCGGCACCCGATTCCTTGAGTTTCTCAAGAACGGCTTCGAGGATGGTCGGATCGGTGTCCTTGACCTTCACACGACCGCCAGTCACAGCAGCGGCGACCAGGTAGGTGCCGGTCTCGATACGGTCAGGCATCACTTTGTAAGTGGTCGGGTGCAGACGCTCGACGCCATCGATGGTGATGGTGTCAGTGCCGGCGCCAGTGATCTTGGCGCCCATGGCGATCAGGAAGTTCGCCAGGTCGATGACTTCAGGCTCGCGAGCGGCGTTTGCCAGAACGCTGCGGCCCTTGGCCAGAGCGGCCGCCATCATGATGTTTTCGGTACCGGTCACACTGACGGTGTCGAAGAAGAAGTGCGCACCGCGCAGGCCACCTTCAGGTGCCTTGGCCTTGATGTAGCCGCCTTCGACGTCGATGACCGCGCCCATGGCTTCGAGGCCACGAATGTGCAGGTCAACCGGACGCGAACCAATGGCGCAACCGCCAGGCAGTGCGACTTCGGCTTCACCGAAACGGGCAACCATCGGGCCCAGCACCAGGATCGACGCACGCATGGTTTTCACCAGTTCGTACGGAGCGATCAGGGTCTTGATGGTGCGCGGGTCGATTTCGACGCTGAGTTTCTCGTCGATCACCGGCTCGATGCCCATACGACCGAACAGCTCGATCATGGTGGTGATGTCGTGCAGGTGCGGCAGGTTGGCAACAGTCACCGGGCCATCGCACAGCAAGGTTGCAGCCAGGATCGGCAGGGCAGAGTTCTTTGCCCCGGAGATGCGGATTTCGCCATCAAGACGAACGCCACCGGTAATTATCAATTTATCCATAAGAATCTCGACGCCCTTGGGCTCAGGTGCGCTCGGCCCAGGCCGCGCTGCTGAAAAATTTCATAGTGACCGCATGGATGCTGCCATCGGTGATCCATGGGTTCAAATGGGCATAGATCTGCTGCTGACGCTTCACCGGGCTCAACGCCGCCAGTTCATCGCTAATCACGTTCAGCTGAAAGTTGCAGCCTTCGCCCTCGACTTCTACTAGGGTTCCTGGCAGCTTTCCTTCAAGGAAGCTCTTCACTTCTACGGCCTGCATGCTCAACCTCAATCGGCGCCCTGTGCGCGCGGGTCGGACATCATACAAAAAAGCCCCGCGCCTGCGAACCCCGCGAAGCAGGACTCTGACGGGGGGCTTCTTAATAGATGCGGTTATGGATGCGCCAACAGCTCGGTCAATTCGCTGACCTGAGCGATTTCGCGCATGTCTTCTGGCATCCCGCGGATGCTCAGCGCCTTGCCGGCCGCCTCTGCATCACGCATGAAGCACAGCAACAGTGACAAGCCGACACTGCTGGACTTCAACACTGCCGAGCAATCGACCACCAGTGCAGCGGCCTTACTGGATTTGATCAGCGCCTGCCCCTGCTTGCGCAAACCGGGGCCGGTGCGGTAATCCAGCATGCCGCTGAGCGTCAGCTCGCCGGATTCGCTCATGCGAATGGCCGACACACTCATTGAGCTTGCTTCTCGGGTGTTTGCTTCTGGCTGGCTTCCTTGGCTTTGGCCACTTCTCCGGCCCAACCATTGATGGTCTTGTCCAGGTCGTTGCCATTGCGCTGCATGGCATCAGCGAACTGATCACGGAACAGCTTGCCGATGTTAATGCCGTTGATGATCACGTTACGCAGCTTCCACTCGTCATTGATCTTTTCGAGTGTGTAAGACACAGGATAGATCGCGCCGTTGGCGCCTTTGACCGTCATGGCAACGCTTGTACGGTCTCCCGACTCATCCTTGGCAGGGTCGACGACGATCCCCTGATTGTTGTACTCGAGCAAAGCGTTGCCATAGAACTGGAACAGGCCCTTTTTGAAGTTTTCTTCAAAGGTCTTCATTTGCGCAGGCGTGGCTTTGCGCGAATATTTGACCGTCATGATGCTCTTGGAAATGCCCTCGGCATCCACAACAGGTCCGACGATGGTGTTCAGCGCCGTATAGAAGTCTTGCGGGTCTTGCTTGTACTTCTCTTTATTGGCCGACAGATCGGCAAGTAGCCGATTGGTGGTGTCCTGCACGATATCGTGCGCTGAGGGCGCCGCCACGGCGTTAGCCATCAACGGCAGGGCCGCGAGTAATACCAACAGGCCACGTCGCAAGGTAGAGATCATTCAAAAGCTCCTCATTTGGCGTCTTTACTAACGGTATTGAGCAGAAATTTACCGATCAGGTCTTCGAGTACCAGCGACGACTGCGTGTCGTGGATGGTTGAGCCATCCTTGAGCAAGCTTTCTTCGCCGCCCACGCTGAGACCGATGTACTTCTCGCCCAACAGGCCAGCGGTCAGGATAGATGCAGTGGAGTCAGTCGGCAGGTTATCTACGCGTTTTTCCAGCTGCATGGTCACTCGACCGGTGAAACTGTCGCGGTCCAGATCGATCGCCGTGACCTTGCCGATGGTCACACCGGCCATGGTCACTTTAGCTCTGACAGTCAAACCGGCGATATTGTCGAAATACGCATAAAGTTTATAAGTGTCAGTGGTTGCGCTCGGGGACAGGCCACTCACCCGCAACGCCAGCAACAGCAAAGCCAGGATGCCAGCCAGCAAGAAAAGGCCGACACCGATTTCCAGGGTGCGGTTTTGCATCAGAAATCTCCAAACATCAAGGCGGTCAGAATAAAGTCCAGGCCGAGTACAGCCAAAGAGGCATACACCACGGTTTTGGTAGTGGCACGACTGATCCCCTCGGAAGTGGGCTCGCAGTCATAGCCTTGGAATACGGCGATCCAGGTCACGACAAAGGCGAAAACGATGCTTTTGATGATGCCGTTGAGCACATCGTCTGCAAAGGTCACGCTGTTCTGCATGTTGGACCAGTAGGAACCTTCATAGACACCCAGCCAGTCGACGGCCACCCACGAACCACCCCAGATGCCCACCACGCTGAAGATCATCGCCAGCACCGGCAGGGAAATGAAGCCGGCCCACAGGCGCGGGGCAATGATGTATTTGAGCGGGTCGACACCAATCATTTCCAGACTGGACAACTGCTCGGTGGACTTCATGTTGCCGATTTCGGCAGTCAATGCCGAACCGGCGCGCCCGGCGAACAGCAATGCCGTGACCACGGGCCCCAGTTCACGCAACAGCGTCAGCGCAACCATCTGGCCGACTGCCTGCTCCGAACCATAGCTGGATAGAATATTGAAGCCTTGCAGCGCCAACACCATGCCGATGAACACCCCGGAGACCACGATGATCACCAGGGACATTACGCCCACCGAATGCAGTTGCTTGATCAGCAAGCCAAAACCGCCGCCAATGCCGCCACGACCGAACAAGGCATGAAACAGGAATATTGCCGAACGGCCGAACACCCCCAGCGCGTCGATGCCAGAGTGTCCGAACCGGCGAACCCGTTCTACTAGTGAAATCTTGCGCATCAACGCTGCCCCAGAAGATCTGCGCGGTAATCCGTCGCTGGAAAGTGATAGGCAACCGGACCGTCGGGCTCGCCTGTCATGAATTGACGGATGCGTGGCTCCTGCGAGTTCATCAGCTCCTCGGGAGTGCCCTGCCCCAACACCTGGCCTTCGCCGACGACATAGATGTAATCGGCGATGCTCGCGGTCTCGGCCAGGTCGTGGGAGACCACGATACTGGTGATGCCCAGCGCATCGTTGAGCAGACGGATCAGACGCACCAGCACCCCCATGGCGATGGGGTCCTGGCCGACGAAGGGCTCGTCATACATGAGGATCTGCGGATCGAGGGCAATCGCCCGCGCCAAAGCGACGCGACGTTTCATGCCGCCGGACAACTCGTCAGGCATCAGGTCGATGGCACCACGCAAGCCCACGGCCTGCAATTTGAGCAGGACGATGTCCCGGATCATTTCTTCCGGAAGTTCAGTATGAACGCGTAGCGGAAAGGCCACGTTCTCGAACACATCGAGATCGGTGAACAGTGCACCACTCTGAAACAGCACGCCCATGTGCTTTCGCGCATCGAACAGATCACCGCGCGACAGTTTCGGCAGGTTCTGTCCATTGACCCAGACTTCGCCTTTGGTAGGCCGCAACTGTGCGCCCATCAGCCGCAACAGCGTAGTCTTGCCACACCCGGAAGGCCCCATGATGCCGGTGACCTTGCCGCGCGGGATACGTATATCGACGTTATTGAAAATGCTGCGCGTTCCGCGCTTGAAGGTCAGTCCCTTCAGCTCGATCGCGTAGGCTTTATCGGCACTCATCTAATCTCCTTGCGATGCAGCCTCTCACTCGGACGCCTGACTTTCTGGCGAAAGCACATACCTCCCGGGCAGGCCGAACTGGCGGCGAACTATATCACTGCAAAGGCCAAGCGCCCAAGGCCCAAGCCGGGCCATGTTGAGCAACATGACGAGGTAAAAGCTTCTATTTAGGGGTATTCGGTAACCGGGAATGACAAAGCGCGACGAACTTGCGTGAGGGTTTCGATCATTACCGTTATAATCGCCGCCTTTTCATCAGGCTATACGATTTCTGACATGAGCCAATCCAGCGACCTGATTCAATCAGCACAACGCACCATCCGCCTCGAACTGGAAGCCGTACAAGGCTTGTTGCCCCGTATCGACGCGGATTTCGTACGCGCTTGCGAAATGATTCTGGCCAGCAAAGGGCGCGTGGTCGTGGTCGGCATGGGCAAATCGGGGCACATCGGCAACAAGATCGCCGCCACCCTGGCCAGCACCGGCACCACAGCCTTTTTCGTGCACCCGGCCGAAGCCAGCCACGGCGATATGGGCATGATCACCCGCGACGACATCATCCTGGCGCTGTCGAACTCCGGCTCTACCAATGAAATCGTCACCCTGCTGCCGCTGATCAAGCGCCTGGGCATTCAATTGATCAGCATGACCGGCAACCCTGATTCACCTCTGGCGAAGGCTGCCGAGGTCAACCTCAACGTGCACGTCGAGCACGAAGCCTGTCCGCTCAACCTGGCACCGACCTCGTCGACCACTGCCGCCTTGGTCATGGGCGATGCCCTGGCCGTTGCGTTGCTGGAAGCCCGCGGTTTTACCGCTGAAGATTTCGCCTTTTCCCACCCCGGCGGCGCGCTTGGCCGACGCCTGCTGCTGAAAGTGGAAACCGTCATGCACGCCGGAGCAGAACTGCCCCAGGTGCAACGTGGCACGCTACTCAAGGACGCCTTGATGGAAATGACCCGCAAGGGCCTGGGCATGACCGCGATTGTGGAGGCCAATGGCAAACTGGCCGGGATCTTCACCGACGGCGACTTGCGCCGCACCCTTGACCGGACCATCGACATCCACCATACGACCATAGACGAGGTCATGACCGTACACGGCAAGACCGCCCGGGCCGATATGCTCGCGGCCGAGGCCCTGAAAATCATGGAAGACCATCGAATCAACGCGCTGGTAGTGGTGGACAAGGAGGACCGTCCGATCGGCGCCTTCAACCTGTCCGATCTGCTGCGTGCAGGAGTAATGTAATGAGCACCGACCTGCTGCAACGCGGCAAGAACATCAAACTGGCGGTTTTTGACGTCGATGGCGTACTGACCGACGGACGCCTGTACTTCCTCGAAGACGGCAGCGAATTCAAGACGTTCAACACCCTCGACGGCCAAGGCATCAAGATGTTGATGGCAGCCGGCGTGCAGACCGCTATCATCAGTGGCCGCAAGACCCCGGTGGTCGAGCGACGCGCGAAGAACCTCGGCATTCCACACGTGTACCAAGGGCGCGAGGACAAACTGGTGGTGCTCGACGAGCTTCTCGCCCAACTCAACCTAAGCTATGAGCAAGTCGCCTATCTCGGTGACGACCTGCCGGACCTGCCGGTGATTCGCCGCGTCGGCCTGGGCATGGCGGTGGCAAACGCCGCCAGTTTCGTCCGTGAACACGCCCACGGCATCACCCAGGCCCGCGGGGGCGAGGGTGCCGCTCGCGAATTCTGCGAATTGATCCTGCGCGCGCAGGGCCGCCTTGATGCGGCAAACGCCGCGTACCTGTGAGCCAACTATGCTGAGCAAAAAGATTCGCAAATTCCTGGTGTTCGGTTGCATCGCCGCGATATTCGCAGCGGTCGGCTACTGGAACATCAGCCCGGAACGCTTCCTCGATAAGCCAGTGGCAAAGATCGATGAAACCGCGATCGACTATTACGCGACCAACGCCCACAGCGTGCAATATCTGCCGGATGGCAGACTGCAATACGAAATGACGTCCGACAAGGTTGAACACCTGAAAGCCACCGAAGTGACGCTGCTGACCAATCCCGACCTGAACATGTTCCGCGGCACCGAGTTTCCGTGGCACGTCCAGAGCGAGCACGGCGAAGTGAATCCCGACGGCACTCAGGTCGAACTGATTGACTCGGTGCGCATCACGCGCTTCGACGAGAAAAACCGCAAGACCCTGATTACCACCACCCGCATGACAGTGTTCCCGCAGCAGCAATATGCGCAGACCGAGCAACCCGTTAGAATCGACGGCGCTGGTGGTGTGTCGACTGGCAAGGGAATGAAAGCGTATTTGAAAGAAAGCAGGATACACCTGCTATCGAACGTAAGAGGACAGTATGAGGCTCGTTAAAACCCTCCCTATTTTGCTCGGTCTGAGCGCAGCACTGGGAAGCGTGAGCGCCTGGGCACTGCCGACCGATCAAACGCAGCCTATCCGCATTCAGGCCGACGATGCCCAGCTGGACGACAAGAATGGCGTTGCCACCTATAAAGGTGACGTGATCATCACTCAGGGCTCGATGATCGTTAAAGGCAACACCGTGACCATCACCCGCACGCCGACCGGCGACATTGACGTGGTGACTTCGGTGGGCAACCTCGCCTATTTCGAGCAACTGCAAACTGCAGGCGACACCAAACCCGTTCAGGGCTGGGGCGTGACCATCCAGTACCACGCAGCGCAAAACCGCGTCGTGCTGATAGACAAGGCAAAAGTGGTCGACAAGGACAACAACGTCACCCAAGGCGAGAAAATCGTCTATGACACGGTCAAAAAGCTGGCCAGCGCCGGTCGCGCGACGGGCAACAAGGTCACCGAGTCGCGTCCGCGCATCGACATGGTGATCCAGCCGAAGAAGAAAACCGACGAGCAAAAGGCCCAGTAATGGCAACTCTGAAAGCTCAGCATCTGGCCAAGAGCTACAAGAGCCGCCAGGTCGTGCGTGACGTCAGCCTGTCGATCGACAGCGGTCAGATCGTCGGTCTCCTAGGCCCAAACGGCGCCGGCAAGACCACCTGCTTTTACATGATTGTCGGCCTGGTACAGGCCGATCAGGGCCGCGTACTGATTGACGACCTTGATGTCAGCCACCAGCCTATGCATGGTCGTGCGAAGGCCGGCATCGGCTATCTTCCGCAAGAAGCGTCGATCTTCCGCAAACTCTCGGTAGCCGACAACATCATGGCGATCCTCGAGACCCGCAAGGAACTCGACAAGGCCGGTCGTCGCCAAGAGCTGGAAAGCCTGCTACAGGAATTCCACATCAGCCACATCCGCGACAACCTCGGGATGAGCCTGTCCGGTGGTGAACGCCGCCGTGTGGAAATCGCCCGGGCACTGGCTACCAACCCGAAATTCATCCTGCTCGACGAACCGTTCGCCGGCGTGGACCCGATTTCGGTGGGCGACATCAAGCAGATCATCTATCACCTCAAGGCCAAGGGCATTGGTGTGCTGATCACTGACCACAACGTCCGTGAAACCCTGGATATCTGCGAAACCGCCTACATCGTCAACGATGGCCAGCTGATCGCCGAAGGTGACTCTGCCACCATCCTGGCCAACGACCTGGTCAAGGAAGTGTATCTGGGCCATGAGTTCCGCCTGTAAGCACTGAGGTGTCTGGCTGGTTGCCCGGGCGCTCGTCTCGATAAAAAATCAACATTTTTTTATTGTTACAGCGCTCTAGGCAAACGCTGCAGTTTCGGGCATATAATTTGCTTATGTTTGGCGCTCCGGCGCCCTGTAGTGGATGGCGCATGTGCGCCGGCGAATAAGGTGTTAAGCCCCTGCCATGAAACCATCGCTAGTCTTGAGAATGGGCCAGCAGCTGACGATGACACCGCAGCTGCAACAGGCCATCCGCCTGCTCCAATTGTCGACCCTGGACCTGCAACAGGAAATCCAGGAGGCCCTGGAGTCCAATCCGATGCTCGAACGCCAGGAAGAAGGCGACGACTTCGATAACGCCGACCCCTTGGCCGACAAAGCCGAACAGCAACCCAACACCGACATTCAGGAACCCTCCTACCAGGAAACCGCCCCGACGGTTGATAACCTCGAGGAAGGCGACTGGAACGAGCGCATCCCCAACGAACTGCCCGTCGATACCGCGTGGGAAGACGTCTACCAGACCAGCGCCAGCAGCCTGCCAAGCAACGATGACGACGAGTGGGACTTCACCACCCGGACATCGGCCGGCGAAAGCCTGCAAAGCCACCTGCTGTGGCAACTGAACCTGGCCCCGATGTCCGACACCGATCGCCTGATCGCCGTGACCCTGATCGACTGCATCAACAATCAGGGCTATCTGGACGAAACCCTCGAGGAGATTCTCGAAGCCTTCGACCCGGAACTGGACATCGAACTGGACGAAATCGAAGCCGTCCTGCACCGCATCCAGCAATTCGAACCCGCTGGCATCGGCGCCCGCAACCTGGGCGAATGCCTGCTGCTGCAATTGCGCCAGCTACCCGCCAAGACGCCTTGGCTGGTCGAGGCCAAACGCCTGGTCACCGATTACATCGACCTGCTCGGCAGCCGCGATTACAGCCAGCTGATGCGTCGCATGAAGCTCAAGGAAGACGAACTGCGCCAGGTGATTGAACTGGTGCAGAGCCTCAACCCGCGCCCAGGCTCGCAAATCGAGTCCAGCGAAGCCGAATACGTCGTTCCCGATGTGATCGTACGCAAGGACAACGAGCGCTGGCTGGTGGAGCTGAACCAGGAATCCGTGCCACGACTGCGGGTCAACGCTCAATACGCCGGTTTCGTGCGCCGCGCCGACACCAGCGCCGACAACACCTTCATGCGCAATCAGTTGCAAGAGGCCCGCTGGTTCATCAAGAGCCTGCAAAGCCGCAACGAGACCCTGATGAAAGTAGCCACTCAGATCGTCGAGCATCAGCGTGGTTTTCTTGAATACGGCGACGAAGCCATGAAACCGCTGGTCCTGCATGACATCGCTGAAGCGGTGGGCATGCACGAGTCGACGATTTCACGGGTGACCACGCAGAAATTCATGCATACCCCACGGGGCATATATGAACTGAAATACTTTTTTTCCAGCCACGTCAGCACCTCCGAGGGCGGGGAATGCTCATCCACGGCGATCCGCGCGATCATCAAAAAACTGGTTGCCGCGGAAAATCAGAAAAAGCCGTTGAGTGACAGCAAGATCGCTGGTTTACTGGAGGCACAAGGCATTCAGGTGGCTCGCCGCACCGTCGCCAAGTACCGCGAATCCCTCGGGATCGCGCCTTCGAGCGAACGCAAGCGGTTGATGTAGAGCCACGCCACAGCGTTCCAGTGGCAGGCATTTCTGCCTGCCGCTTTATGCACTGGCAACGAAGGAGAAGCTGTATGCAAGTCAACATCAGTGGACACCAACTGGAAGTGACCGAACCTCTTCGCACCTACATCGGCGAAAAACTCGAACGATTAGAGAGGCATTTCGACAAGATCACCAACGTGCAGGTCACGATGACGGTCGAAAAGCTCAAGCAGAAAATCGAAGCCACGCTGCATATTCCCGGCAATGAAGTGGTCGCAAACGCGGAGCATACCGATATGTACGCGGCGATCGACGCACTGACTGACAAGCTGGATAAACAACTCAAAAAGCATAAGGAAAAGACCCAAAGCCTCCTCCAGGGCGCGACCGGTCGTTAACACTCCCAACCCATGATCCGACTTGAAAGCATCCTGACCCCCGGCCGTTCCCTCGTGAACGTGCCGGGCGGCAGTAAAAAGAAAGCCCTTGAGCAAATTGCCAACCTTATCCACAAAGAAGTGCCGGATCTGGAGATGCAAGATGTCTTCGAGGCTCTGATTGCCCGTGAAAAGCTCGGCTCAACCGGTTTTGGCAACGGCATCGCCATTCCCCATTGCCGCCTGAAGGGCTGCACCTCGCCCATCAGTGCCCTGATGCACCTTGATGCACCCATCGATTTCGACGCCATCGACGGCGCCCCGGTTGACCTGCTGTTCGTTCTGCTGGTCCCGCAAGCCGCTACCGATGCGCACCTGGAGTTACTGCGCCAGATCGCCAGCATGCTCGACCGCAAGGAAGTGCGCGAAAAACTGCGCAGTGCCTCGAGCAATGAAGCCTTGTATCAGGTTGTCCTGGACGAGCAAAACGGTCATTAATCATGCGCTTGATCATCGTCAGTGGCCGCTCCGGCTCAGGTAAAAGTACCGCACTCGATGTTCTCGAGGACAACGGCTACTACTGCATCGACAACCTGCCCGCCGGTCTGCTGCCGGAACTGGCCGAACGTGCGTTGATCCACACTGAGCTGGCACAACCGCTGGTTGCCGTATCGATCGATGCGCGTAACTTGCCGAGTCACTTGTCGCGGTTTCCCGAACTGCTGGAAGAAGTGCGCAGCCGGCATATCCAGTGTGATGTGCTTTATCTGGACGCCGACGAAGAAACCTTGCTCAAACGTTTCTCGGAAACCCGCCGTCGTCACCCGCTGAGCAATGCCAATCGCTCGCTGGCCGAGGCCATCAACGATGAGACCGCCCTGCTCGGGCCGATTGCCGACCTCGCCGATCTCAAAGTAAACACCACCAACCTGAACCTGTATCAGCTGCGAGATACCATCAAGCTGCGGCTGTTGAACCAGCCGGAATCCGGTACGGCGTTCCTGGTGGAGTCTTTCGGTTTCAAGCGTGGCATGCCGGTGGACGCTGATCTGGTGTTCGACGTGCGCTGCCTGCCGAACCCTTACTGGAAGCCAGAGTTGCGCGATCAATCCGGGCTCGACCAACCGGTTGCCGATTACCTGGCGGCACAGCCGGACGTCGAAGAGATGTTCCAGGACATCTCCACCTACTTGTTAAAATGGCTACCCCGTTTTGCCGCCAGCAACCGCGCTTATGTCACCATTGCCATTGGCTGCACCGGCGGCCATCACCGCTCCGTCTACCTGACCGAACGTCTGGGCCAGGCCCTGCAAAAATCCCTGAAGAACGTCCAGGTTCGCCACCGCGACCTCAGCTAAAGGATTCACACCGCGATGCCTGCTCTGGAAATTGAAATCATCAACAAGCTGGGCCTGCATGCCCGCGCTTCTGCAAAATTCGTTGGCGTCGCCGGTGAGTTCAAGGATTGCACGATCAGAGTAGGACGCACGCCGGAATCCACGGTCGACGGTAAAAGCATCATGGCAATGATGATGCTCGCTGCGGGCAAGGGCACCAAAATCTACCTGAGCACCGAAGGCGAACAGGCTGATGAGGCGCTGCAGGCATTGGTGAATTTGATCAATGACTACTTCGGCGAAGGCGAGTAACACTCGCCCTGTAGCAGCTGCCGAAGGCTGCTACAAAGTTCGTGTTCAGTCGCTAAGCCAACGCCGTATCCATCACCATCATCAAGCAAAACCCGATCAGCAGCCCAAGACTTGCAAGCTTGTCGTGACCATTGCGGCGCGACTCGGGAATGACTTGGGTGACCACCAGCAACATTGCCCCGGCCACCAGCGCCAACCCCAAGGGCAGCAACAATTCAGCCAGGCTCACCAGCCAGTGCCCATAGCCAGCCCTGGATGGTTTTGGCAGAAGTCTTAAACCAGCGCAGCCTGATAGCGCGTAGCGACTTCAGGCCAATCAATCACGCTGTAGAACGACCTCAGGGACGCCATCGCCGGCAAGCCGTGCTCCTACAGGGATGGTGCATGGCGCATTAAAAAAGGCGCGCCACCTGGTGGGTGACGCGCCTTTTTTGCTTAGCGGTAAGGGTTTAGCTACCCGCCACCGTCATCCGCTCGATCAGCACCGAACCTGTGCGAATGTTGCTGCGCAGCTCCAGGTCATTACCGACCGCAACGATCTGTTTGAACATGTCGCGCATGTTGCCGGCGATGGTCACTTCCTGGACCGCAAACTGGATTTCGCCATTCTCGACCCAGTACCCCGCCGCGCCGCGGGAGTAATCGCCAGTGACCATGTTCAGGCCCTGGCCCATCAATTCAGTCACCAGCAGGCCGCGACCCATGCGGCGTAGCAAGGCTGCCTGGTCTTCGTCACCATGGGTGACGAACAGGTTGTGCACACCGCCAGCGTTGGCGGTGCTCGGCATCCCGAGCTTACGGCCGGAGTACGTGCCGAGGATGTATGAGACCAACTCGCCTTTTTCGACGAATGGTTTGGCGTAAGTGGCCAGACCATCGCCATCGAACGCCGAACTGCCCAGCGCGCGCATCAGGTGCGGGCGCTCATCGATGGTCAGCCATTCCGGGAACAGTTTCTGCCCCAGCGTGCCTTCAAGGAACGAGGATTTGCGATACAGGCTGCCGCCGGAAATCGCCGAGAGGAAACTGCCGAACAATCCACCGGCCAGTTCCGCGGAAAACAGCACCGGCACTTCGCAGGTCGGCACCGGACGCGCCCCCAGACGGCTCGCCGCCCGTTGCGCGGCACGCTGGCCGATGCTCACCGGATCGGCCAGCAAGTTGCCCTGGCGGTTCACGTCGTACCAGTAATCGCGCTGCATCTGGCCATCGGCCTCGGCGATCATCACGCAGCTCAAGCTGTGCCGGGTCGACGCGTAACTGCCGATAAAACCGTGGCTGTTACCGTAGACACGGCAGCCCTGATGGGTGCTGAGGGTGGTGCCATCGGCGTTCTTGATCCGGCTGTCGGTGGCAAACGCCGCCGCTTCACAGGCCAGGGCCTGCTCGATGGCTTGTTCCGGGGTAATGTCCCATTCGTGGAACAGGTCGAAATCCTGCAGATCCTTGGCCATCAGCGCAGCGTCCGCCAGGCCCGAAGCTTCGTCTTCAGACGTGTGCTTGGCGATGGCCAGCGCGGCGGCGACGGTTTCGCGAATCGCCTCCGGACCGCTGGCGGACGTGCTGGCCGAGCCCTTGCGCTGACCAACGTACAAGGTGATGCCGAAACCCTGATCGCGGTTGAATTCGACGGTTTCGACTTCACGCTGACGCACGGAGGTGGAAAGGCCCTGCTCCAGGGACACCGCCACTTCACAGGCACTGGCGCCCTGGCGCTTGGCTTCAGCGATGATCTGCTCGACTTGTTCTTGCAGTGCCGGCAACGCTTGTGGGCCGACGCTTTCAACTGCACTCATGCTGTTCTCCACTCAAATTCTGCTTTCGGCTAGGGCCTTCGAGCGACCGGGCCGGACAAGCGGCCCCCGACTGGTTATCATGGCGGCGTTTCTTTGCGGACGGCCACCATGGTTGATTCTTACGACGACTCCCTCGATACGGGAGAAAAAAGCAAATCCCAGGTTAAACGCGAGCTTCATGCTCTGGTTGACCTCGGCGAGCGCCTTACAACGCTCAAGCCTGACTTGCTGGCAAAACTGCCGTTGACCGACGCTATGCGCCGGGCACTGGCTGATGCGCCCAAGCACACCGCGAATATCGCGCGTAAACGGCACCTTGGCTTCATCGGCAAACTGATGCGCGATCAGGACACTGACGCCATTCTGACGCTGCTCGATCAACTCGATGCCTCCACTCGGCAGTACAACGAACGTTTCCATGGCCTGGAACGCTGGCGCGATCGCTTGATCGCGGGAGACGATGCGGTCCTGGAGAAGTTCGTGGTCGACTTCCCGGAGGCTGATCGCCAACAATTGCGCTCCCTGATCCGTCAGGCCCAGCACGAACTGGCGACCAACAAGCCACCGGCATCGAGCCGTAAAATCTTCAAGTACATCCGTGAGCTGGACGAGACTCAACGCGGTTTGCGTTAAATCTAGAATCGGGTGAGTCGCTACGCGGTTCACCCGAAGCTCCATCACTCAAGATCCTGTGCCACCCACAGTGATCGCATCGATTTTCAGCGTTGGCTGGCCGACACCCACCGGCACCGACTGCCCATCCTTGCCACACGTCCCCACGCCGCTGTCCAGCGCCAGATCATTACCGACCATCGACACCTTGCTCATGGCTTCCGGCCCGTTGCCGATCAACGTCGCGCCTTTGACCGGGGCCGTAATCTTGCCGTCTTCGATCAGGTACGCCTCGCTGGTGGAGAACACGAACTTGCCACTGGTGATGTCCACCTGACCGCCGCCGAGGTTGGCGCAGTAGATGCCGCGTTTCACCGAGGCGATGATTTCTGCCGGGTCGCTTTCGCCCGCCAGCATGTAGGTGTTGGTCATGCGCGGCATTGGCAGGTGCGCGTAGGATTCGCGACGACCGTTACCAGTACGGGCCACGCCCATCAGACGGGCGTTGAGTTTGTCCTGCATGTAGCCTTTGAGTACGCCGTTTTCGATCAGTGTCGTGCACTCGGTCGGGGTGCCTTCATCATCGACGCTCAGGGAACCGCGACGACCGGCCAGCGTGCCATCATCGACGATGGTGCAAAGCTTGGACGCAACCATCTCGCCCATGCGCCCGCTGTAGGCCGAACTGCCCTTGCGGTTGAAGTCGCCTTCCAGACCGTGACCGACCGCTTCGTGCAACAGCACGCCGGACCAGCCGGAACCCAATACCACCGGCAACGTACCGGCCGGCGCAGGAATGGCTTCCAGATTCACCAACGCCTGACGCAGCGCTTCACGGGCGTAGCTCATGGCGCGGTCATCGCTGAGGAAATAACGGTAATCGGTACGACCGCCACCGCCATGACCGCCGCGTTCACGGCGACCGTTCTGCTCGACGATCACGCTGACGTTAAAACGTACCAGCGGCCGTACATCGGCGGCCAGGCCGCCGTCAGTGGAGGCCACGAGGATTCGTTCCCATACGCCGGCCATGCTCACGGTGACTTGCTGGATACGCGGGTCGAGGGCGCGAGTCGCGACGTCGATACGCTTGAGCAGTTCGACCTTCTCGGCACGGGTCATCACTTCCAACGGGTTGTCCGGCCCGTACAACTGGGCGACATCCTGCGTCGTGAAGGCTTGCACCGTGCCGTTCTGACCAGCGCGGGAGATCGAGCGTGCAGCGCGGGCCGCGGCGCCGAGGGCTTCAAGGGTAATGGCATTGCTGTAGGCAAAACCGGTTTTCTCACCCGATTGCGCTCGCACGCCCACACCTTGGTCGAGATTGAAGCTGCCTTCCTTGACGATCCCGTCCTCCAGCGCCCAGGACTCGGAAATCTGCCCCTGGAAATACAGGTCGGCGGCATCGATGCCCGGGCCGGCCAGATCGCCGAGCACACCTTGCAGGCTCTCGATTGTTACGCCGCCGGGCGCCAGGAGGTGTTCACTGACTGAGGACAACAACTCGCTCATATGCTTTACGCCTTAAATTCATCGTTCTGAGGCAGGTCGCTGTGCGCCCTGCGAGAAAAAGCGCCGGTGACTGGACACCGGCATCCGCGCCCTGATGGACGCCTGTTCGCTGCTATCGCGTTCGGCCAGCAGCACGGCCTCGCCTTGATCCTGTTGCGCCAGCACACGTCCCCACGGGTCGATAATCGCGGCATGGCCAAAGGTTTCTCGCGGCCCCGGATGCGTCCCACCCTGGGCAGCCGCGAGCACATAACATTGGGTTTCGATGGCCCGCGCGCGAATCAACACCTCCCAATGCGCCGCACCGGTCACCGCGGTAAAGGCCGACGGCGCGGTAATCAACTCGGCACCGGCAGCGCGTAATTCACTGTACAGCTCCGGGAAGCGCAGGTCGTAACACACCGTCAATCCGACTCGACCGACGGGCGTGTCCGCCACAACGACCCCACTGCCATAAGCATAGTCATCGGATTCGCGATAACGCCCGCGATTGTCCGCCACATCGACGTCGAAGAGGTGCAACTTGTCATACCGTGCAACGGTTTCGCCGTGGTCATCCACCAGCAGCGAGCAGGCATGCACTTTGGCCGTCGGCTGATCCACCGGTGGCAACGGCAACGTGCCGGCCACTATCCATAACTTGAGGTCGCGGGCGGTCTGTTTCAACCATGGCAGGATTGGGCCTTCGCCCAACGCCTCGGCGCGGCCGATGTCGGCGATGTCGCGACGGCCCATGGCGGCGAAGTTTTCTGGAAGCACAGCCAGCTGCGCACCACCGGCTGCCGCTTGCTCAAGCAGCCGACGGGCCTGGGCCAGATTGACCAGCACATCGCTCTGGCTGACCATTTGAATTACCGCAAAAGACATGGCCTTTTCCTGATCTGGAATCAACGTACACAGGGGACTTACGGCCATGCTACTCCATCGGCCTGAGGCGTGGCGTTGTCAAAAAGGCTTGTCGAAGGTGATTTTCGGCTCTTTCCACGGCCCCTTGACGGTGTATTGGACGCTGGCGTAACGCGCCACACGGTCACCGATCAGCTTATCGATCAGGAACAGCGCGCCGCCAATAGCCGGAGCACCGACGATCAGCGCGGCAATCGGCAGGTTGTTGGTCACAGGCAACGTCACCAGCAACTTGGCATCGATCTGGTCACCCACCAGGTTCAGAGTGCCGTTGAGCTCAACATTGCTCGACGGGCCGGTCATCTGGATCGGCTCCTTGGTCACGTAAACGCCGTTGGTCGCGACCAACAAACCCTTGACCCGGTCATAACTCAGGCCCTTGCCAAACAAGTCAGAGAAGTCCAGACGCAGACGGCGACCGATGGAGTTGAAGTTGAGCAGGCCAAATACCCGCAGGGCCTGGGCGCTGCCCTCGACTTCAACAAACTGGCCTTTATTGAGCGACGCATCAAGGGTGCCGGAGAACCGCTTGCTGGCCAGCCAGGCCGGAGAACCCGGCCAGCGACCATCGACATCCATATGAAAATTTTCACTGGTGACACTCGGCGCAAAGCCCCAGCCCTTCAGTACATCGGCGAGATTCTTGCCGCTGATCCGGCCCTTGTACCAACTGCTGCTGGAACCGGGCACACCTTCCCAACCGCCGTTGCCCTGCAGGAGAATGCCCTTGAGGCCCAGATCCAGCATATTAAGCGCAATGCCCTTGGCGGTCGGACGGACTTTCAGATACCAGGCCCCGACGAGGTCCTTGCCCTGGAACAGCTGATTGATGGTGATATCCAGTGCCGGGATCTTCGTCGGATCCACCGAGGCCAGCGGATCCGGCGAGTTTTCGTCGGCCAGGACCGTCGGGTCTGGCGCCGGCAAACGCACGTATTGCAGATTGATCGCAATCGGAGCGGCTTTCGCATCGGGGATGCTGGCATTGCCCTTGACCTGCTGACTGTCGAGTTGCAAGGCCCATGCAGCAGGCTTGCGGTTCAACTGCACCGAGGCCTGATCGAGCGTGGTGCCGACACCGCTGAGTTTGCCGACCTGGAGGTCCGCGCTGCTGAGCAACTGCTTGGCGTTGCCGCCCGGATCCTGGCCGGCGTACTTGTCTACCAGGTCCTTCCAGGGGCCGACATCCAGTTCCGACAGCACACCGCGTACCCGCAGGCCTTTGGCACCGGGTAGCACGGCATTGCCGCCCCCCAGGAACAACTCGCCACGACCGTCGGCAAAGTTACCGGGCGGCGCCGCAAACGTGAAGTTCGCCAGCTCACCGTAGTTGACCCAGTAGCGCCGCTCGGGCCCCTGCAGGGTCATGCGGAACGTGGTGTCGCGGCCAACGTCGGCCGCCATGCCGAACGGTGCCGGCAAATCGATTGCTACACCCTTGAGGTTGGAGCTGACCATCAATTGACTGTCGGCCCCATAAAGGTTCAGTTGCAGCTGATAAGGGATCACACCGGACACTGGCAACGGCTGAGTAACATTCAGCCAGTCAGTCAGTTTCTTGACCTCGACCAGGCCGGAGCCGACGACGCGAGTCTTGAGGTTGCCGGGGCCGCCATCGGCGAAAATCTGTGCGGTAACCGGTTTATCAAAGGCGCGCGCGGTGATGTTTTGCCCGCTCAACCCCTTGGTGCTGTCGAAACGGAAATCGCCCTTGAGCTGAGTCAGCTCCAGCGTTGGCTCGGCCAGTTTCAGACGAGCCTTGGCGGTATTGAAGTCGACGAGGATCTTGGGCTGCTCGCCTTTGACCAATGGAATGTCCAGTTTCAGTTTGCCCCGCAGATCGCCCTCGCCTTCCCAATCGGCAAAGGTGGCGGCGGTGCCGATCGGCGCTTCCTGGAGAATCTTCAGGCCATCGCCCAACCCGCCGGCGAATCCGCCGTCAAGGAACAGATGGACGCTTTGCCCCGCTGGCACATGGGGAATATTGACGTAAATGTCGCTGACCTGGGTATTGAGCAGTTGACCCTTGCTGGCCAGGATCCGTACACCGCTGTCTTCAACAAACACGTCACCGGTGACATTACTGACATGTGGCCAGCCTGGCTGGAAGGCCAGTTCGGCATCGTGAACCTTGAAGAACAGGCTGATGCTGCGGGCTGTCTCGTCGGCCCCATGGTTCAGCGAACCCTGGTACTGGAAGAAGCCTTCGTCCACCGCACCTTTGAGAATCGCCGTACGCAGCCACTCGTCCAGCCCCGGGCTGAGCATTGTCGGCAAATACTTGGCGGTGTAACGACCGTCGCCGTCCACCAGACCGACCCGTAGGTCCATGTAGTCTTCCTGGGTGTGGTCGAAATGCAGTCGGATCAGGAAGTCGCCAGCAATCTTGCCCTCCTCGCCCAGCACCTTCAGGTACGGCGCGATCAAAGTGAAGGCTTCTTTATCGAGTTTCCAGGTCAGCCGGGCATTGGCCTGAATGTACTGCCATGGCTTGGCGAAGATCGGGTCCAGGTGCAGGGAAAAATCCTTGCTGTCCATGCGCAGCTCACCACCGCCCAGATCACCGCTGATGCTGCCACTGACATTTCGCGCCGCCGGAGCGCCGTGATAGGCATCGAAGCCGACCCGATCCAGATTGGCGGCAAAGCTGAACTTGCTGTCGTCGGTGGCATTAGGCCGGAAATCGATCAGCACATTGCGCAGGCCACCGGTCACTTTGAGTCGATCGACGGCCGTAGCAACGCCTTCGGGCAGCGGCCCCAAGGCATTGAGTATCGGGGTGATCGGGGTGAGGTCGAGACGGTCGGCTTGCAGATGCCAAAGCTCTTCAGTCTTGTCGGTCGCCGCGTTTTGTTTGAGTTGCAGATGCGATTCCCAGCGGGTCTCGCCAAGGCTCATGGCCAGCGAATCCAGGGTGATCAGGGCGCCTTCGGAACTGCGCTGGAAATAGCCATTGAGCGCCAGATTGTTGATCTGGATCGGCTTGCGCTCGGCGTACGCACCCTTGAGTTGCGGCGCGTTCAAGCGAATCGCAGCACTCTGCAGGTCGCCCTTGTTCCAGTTCACCCACAGCTCGCCGCCAGCCTTGAGCTCGGAAAAATTCCATTGTTGGGTCAGGCGCTCAGGCAACCATTTCGACCAGTCGCTTTGCGGCAGGCTCAAATAAGCTTCAGCCTCGCCGTCTTTCCATTCGCTGGCACGCAGGCGGGTACGCAGACTGAGGGCCACCGGTTGTCCATCGGGCAGGGTCAAACGGGCGTCGAGTCGCTGACGGGAGGCCCCGGTTTTCAGATTCAAGCCGACGTAAGTCAGGGTCAGCGGCTGCTCTTGCAGTGGCTGCAAAGTGACTTGGCTATCGAGTACCGACAGTTGCTGAACCATCTGCATGCGATTGAGCAATTGCTCAGGATCCAGCGGCTGATCCTGCTGCACCGGCAAACCTTCCAGCGCCCAATGGCCGTCCTCGCTCTCCTTGAGGCTGATCTTCAGGCCGCTGAGTTCCAGGTGAGCGATGCGCACTTCACGCGCCATCAGACTGGCCCAAAGATCCGGCACTGCGCGCACCTGATCCAGACGCAAGGCATTGGCGCCCTCGCCGACCATCACGTCGTGAGCCAGCATGATTGGAGCAAATCCGCTCCAGTTACCTTCCAGTTCACCGATATTCAGCGGCATACCCAAGGCAGCACTGGCTTTGGCTTCGACTTCGGCACGGTACTCGGCTACCAGCGGGGTCAGCTCTCGGCCGAGGCTGACGTATAACGCCAACAACACCAACACCAACGCACACAGCCCCAGCCCCCAGCGGGTCAGTGCGGCCAAAATGCGTGTCAGACGTTCCATGTCAGTTGGCTCCCATGGCAAAAATACTGCAAAAAGCTGAGGCCAGCCGTTCTAACAGGGTTGAAACATACCGATTCAGAGCAGCACCACGTCGTATTGTTCCTGGGAATACATGGTTTCCACCTGGAATCGGATGGTGCGTCCGATAAAACCTTCGAGCTCGGCGACGTTGCCCGATTCTTCATCGAGCAATCGGTCGACCACTTTCTGGTTTGCCAATACACGATAGCCTTCGGCCTGATAGGCGCGAGCTTCTCGGAGGATTTCGCGGAAAATCTCGTAGCAAACGGTTTCCGGCGTCTTGAGCTTGCCGCGCCCCTGACAGCTGCTGCACGGTTCGCACAGTACTTGTTCAAGACTTTCGCGGGTGCGCTTGCGAGTCATCTGCACCAGGCCCAATTCGGTGATGCCGATGATATTGGTCTTGGCGTGATCGCGCTCCAGTTGCTTCTCGAGCGTGCGCAGCACCTGACGCTGGTGCTCTTCATCTTCCATGTCGATGAAGTCGATGATGATGATCCCGCCCAGGTTGCGCAGGCGCAGCTGGCGAGCAATGGCGGTCGCGGCTTCGAGGTTGGTCTTGAAAATGGTTTCTTCGAGGTTGCGATGACCGACGAACGCCCCGGTGTTGACGTCGATGGTGCTCATGGCTTCCGCCGGATCGACCACCAGGTAACCGCCGGATTTCAGCGGGACTTTACGTTCCAGGGCTTTCTGGATTTCGTCTTCGACGCCGTACAGATCGAAGATAGGCCGCTCGCCCGGGTAATGCTCAAGACGATCGGCGATTTCCGGCATCAGCTCGGCGACGAACTGCGTGGTTTTCTGGAAGGTTTCCCGGGAGTCGATCCGGATCTTCTCGATCTTCGGGCTCACCAGGTCCCGCAAGGTTCGCAGTGCCAGGCCAAGGTCTTCGTAGATCACACTCGGCGCGCTGATGGTTTTGATCTGCTCGTTGATCTGATCCCAGAGACGACGCAGGTAGCGAATGTCCATGAGGATTTCATCGGCACCGGCACCTTCGGCAGCGGTACGCAGGATGAAGCCACCCGCCTCTTGAATGCCTTCTTTGGCCACGCAATCAGTGACCACTTGTTTGAGACGTTCGCGCTCGGCTTCGTCTTCGATCTTCAACGAAATGCCAACGTGTGCGGTGCGCGGCATGTACACCAGATAACGCGATGGAATCGACAACTGAGTCGTCAGGCGTGCGCCTTTTGAGCCGATCGGGTCCTTGGTGACTTGCACCACCAGGCTCTGACCTTCGTGAACCAGCGCGCTGATGCTCTCGACCGCCGGGCCTTCGCGCAGGGAGATTTCCGAGGCATGAATGAACGCGGCGCGGTCCAGGCCGATGTCGACGAAGGCCGCCTGCATGCCGGGCAATACCCGCACGACCTTGCCTTTATAGATGTTGCCGACGATCCCGCGCTTTTGCGTGCGCTCGACGTGGACCTCTTGCAGAACACCGTTTTCAACCACCGCCACGCGCGATTCCATCGGCGTGATGTTGATCAGGATCTCTTCACTCATGGCAGGGTCTCGTTCAGGCATGTTCACGATAATGGCCGCATCTTGTCAGTACGACGCTCAACGCGCGTTAAGGGTTTGCCAACAGGGTATGCCGAAATGGCCGAGCAGCTCAGCGGTTTCGCACAGCGGTAACCCGACCACCGCCGAGTAACTGCCATTGAGTCCGGCGACAAACACCGCGCCGAGCCCTTGAATGCCATAGCCGCCGGCCTTGTCCTGCGGCTCACCGCTGGCCCAGTAGGCCACCGCTTCTTCGCGACTGATGTGGCGAAAGCGCACCAGACTGCTCACCACCCGAGACTCGCAACGCTCACCGTCGAGTACCGCAATCGCCGTCAGGACTTCATGTTCACACCCGGACAACATCATAAGCATGGCGCACGCCTCGGCTTCGTCCACCGGCTTGCCGAGAATTTTCCCGTCCAGCACCACGGCGGTATCGGCACCCAGCACGCAAGAGTCTGCGTCGGACACGACCGCGCCGCGTCCGGCCTCGGCTTTGCCGCGCGCCAGGCGTTCGACATAGGCCGACGGGGATTCATTGTTTAAAGGGGTTTCATCGATGTCCGCGCTGATGGCGGTGAACGGCACGCCGATCTGCGTGAGCAGTTCACGTCGACGCGGCGAGCCTGAGGCGAGGTACAGCTGTTTCATCAAGACATCTCCCTGTCGAGGTGCGGGCAAATGCCTGACCGAATTAATTGATTTTGTAGCGTCGACGCAAGCCGCGCAAACCGTAGCTGATCCATGGCCAGAGCAATGCGCTGACCAGTGCCGGCAAGACCAGCGCCAGTGTCGGCTGACGATTGCCGGTCAGGGCGCTGAGCCATAGTTGAACAAGCTGCGCGAGGCCAAAGATCACCAGGATCACCAGGCTCTGTTGCCACATCGGAAACATGCGCAGACGCTGTTGCAGCGCCAGCACCAGGTACGTGATCAGCGTCAGGATCAATGCGTTCTGCCCCAGCAGCGTGCCGTAGAGCACGTCTTCGGCCAGGCCCAGGCACCACGCGGTGACCATCCCGACTTGCTGCGGCATGGCTAACGCCCAGAATGCCAGCAGCAAGGCCAGCCACAGTGGACGCAGGATTTCCATGAATTGTGGCAGCGGCGAAACGCTGAGCAGCATGCCTATGGCGAATGTCAGCCAGACCATCCAGCCGTTTCGGGAGGCAGTAGCACCAACCATTATTCTCGTCCCCCAGTGGTAGCCGGCGCAGAGACAGGCGGCTTGGCAGCAGGCTTCACGGCAGCAGGTTGCGTGGCCGGCGGTTTAGCGGCAGCAGGTTGCGCCGCGGGCGGCTTGCTGGCGGCAGGTTTCGCAGCAGCAGGATGAGTTACCGCAGGCTTGGGCGGGGTTGTGGCAGCAGGGGCAACCGTCGGTGCAACCGGAGTCACGGGTGCAGCAACAGCAGCCGGGACGATGCCTGTTTTCGGTACTGTCGCTGGAATGATCGGGCCACCACCGTGCTGGTCCAAGGCTTCTTGAGCCTGGGCAGCTTCGTTGGCGCGCTCTTCGGCTGTGCGGCCGTCGGTGAACACCAGCAACAGGTAACGGCTGCGGTTCAAGGCGGCGGTCGGCACGGCGCGCACAATCGCGAACGGCTGACCGGAATCGTGAATCACTTCCTTGACCGTCGCTACCGGGTAACCCGCCGGGAACCGCTGCCCCAGACCCGAGCTGACCAGCAGATCGCCTTCCTTGATATCGGCGGTATCGGCTACGTGACGCAACTCCAGGCGTTCCGGGTTGCCGGTGCCGCTGGCAATCGCCCGCAGGCCGTTGCGGTTCACCTGCACCGGAATGCTGTGAGTGGTGTCGGTCAACAACAGCACACGAGAGGTATACGGCATCAACTCGACCACCTGGCCCATCAAGCCACGGGCATCGAGCACCGGCTGACCGAGGATCACACCGTCGCGCTCACCTTTATTGATGATGATGCGGTGGGTGAAGGGATTGGGGTCCATGCCTATCAGCTCGGCCACTTCGACTTTCTCGTTGACCAGCGCCGAGGAGTTGAGCAACTCGCGCAGCCGAACGTTCTGCTCGGTGAGGGCGGCAAGCTTTTGCATGCGGCCCTGCAACAGCAGGTTTTCGGTTTTGAGTTTTTCGTTTTCGGCGACGAGCTCGGTACGGCTGCCAAATTGGCTGGCCACACCCTGCCATAGCCGCTGCGGCAGGTCGGTGATCCAGTAAGACTGCATCAGCACCAGCGACATTTGGCTACGCACTGGCTTGAGCAGTGTGAAGCGGGCATCGACCACCATCAGCGCGACCGATAGCACGACCAGCACCAACAAGCGCACGCCCAGTGAAGGCCCTTTGGTGAAAAGCGGTTTAATAAGCCGCTCCTCCCAGGCAAATGTTCTCTTTATTCATACGGCATCAAACCGGCCTGGATGCAGACTGACAGAAGATAAACGCCAACAGGCAGCACTGCAAAGTGCTGCCTGCGCGCCAACAGCATAGATGCAACCGGCGAGATCACTCGCTGGAGAGCAGGTCCATGGTGTGTTTATCCATCATTTCCAACGCACGGCCACCGCCGCGAGCAACGCAGGTCAGCGGGTCTTCGGCAACGATTACCGGCAGACCGGTTTCCTGGGCCAGCAACTTGTCGAGGTCACGCAGCAAGGCGCCACCACCGGTCAGTACCAGGCCACGCTCGGCGATGTCGGAAGCCAGTTCCGGAGGCGATTGCTCCAGTGCACTTTTCACAGCCTGAACGATGGTGGCCAGGGACTCTTGCAGAGCTTCCAGCACTTCATTGGAGTTCAGGGTGAATGCGCGCGGAACGCCTTCGGCCAGGTTACGGCCACGAACGTCGACTTCACGCACTTCGCCGCCCGGGTAGGCAGTACCGATTTCCTGCTTGATGCGCTCGGCAGTGGATTCGCCGATCAGGCTGCCGTAGTTGCGACGCACGTAAGTGATGATCGCTTCGTCGAAGCGGTCGCCGCCAACCCGCACGGATTCAGCGTAAACCACACCGTTCAGGGAGATCAGCGCGATTTCAGTGGTACCACCACCGATATCGACAACCATCGAGCCGCGAGCTTCTTCAACCGGCAGGCCGGCACCGATCGCAGCCGCCATTGGCTCTTCGATCAGGAACACTTCACGGGCACCGGCACCGAGGGCCGACTCACGGATGGCACGACGCTCAACCTGGGTGGATTTGCATGGAACGCAGATCAACACACGAGGACTAGGCTGCAGGAAGCTGTTTTCGTGAACCTTGTTGATAAAGTATTGCAGCATCTTTTCGCAAACGCTGAAGTCGGCGATCACGCCATCCTTCATCGGACGAATGGCAGCAATGTTGCCCGGCGTACGGCCGAGCATGCGCTTGGCCTCGGTGCCGACAGCAACGACACTTTTCTGGTTACCGTGTGTCCGAATAGCCACAACCGAGGGCTCATTCAGGACGATACCGCGCTCGCGCACGTAAATAAGGGTGTTGGCAGTGCCCAGGTCAATGGAGAGATCGCTGGAAAACATGCCACGCAGTTTCTTGAACATGGGGAAAGGACCCTAGGCAACGCGTGGGTAAAAAAGTGCGGCAAACTCTAACAACGACAGGGATTTTGGGCAAGGCGCCAATATGTTAAATTGGCCGCTTTTCTGTGCACCAACCCCCACAATCGCGGCCTTATGACCGTAGAAATGCGGTAGTGTTCCGACAATCTAACACACGGATAGCATCCGTTCTGTTTTCCTTCCACTGGAGAATCCCATGACGCTTGAACGCTCCGACGTGGAAAAAATCGCTCATCTGGCCTGTCTGGGCCTTAATGATGCCGATCTTCCACACATCACTTCGGCCCTGAACAGCATTCTGGGACTGGTCGACGAAATGCAGGCGGTCAATACCGACGGTATCGAGCCGCTCGCCCACCCACTGGAAGCCAGCCAGCGCCTGCGCGCAGACGTCGTGACCGAGACCAATCATCGCGAGGCCTATCAGTCCATCGCACCAGCGGTCGAAAACGGCCTGTACCTGGTTCCGAAAGTCATCGACTAAAGGGAAAGAGCCTGCAATGCATCAATTGACTCTGGCCGAGATCGCCCGCGGTCTCGCCGATAAAAAGTTTTCTTCCGAAGAGCTGACCAAAACCCTGCTGGCGCGTATCGCCCAGCTCGATCCGCAGCTCAACAGTTTCATCAGCCTCACCGAAGACCTGGCGCTCCAGCAGGCGAAAGCCGCTGACGCACGCCGGGCCAATGGTGAGAGCGGCGCCCTGCTCGGTGCGCCGATCGCCCATAAAGACCTGTTCTGCACCCAGGGCATCCGCACCAGTTGCGGCTCGAAGATGCTCGACAACTTTAAAGCACCGTACGACGCCACCGTGGTCGCCAAACTGGCTGCTGCCGGGGCCGTGACCCTGGGCAAGACCAACATGGACGAATTCGCCATGGGGTCGGCCAACGAGTCGAGCTACTACGGCGCAGTGAAAAACCCGTGGAACCTGGAATACGTGCCCGGCGGCTCGTCTGGTGGATCGGCTGCTGCGGTTGCCGCTCGTCTGTTGCCAGCGGCAACGGGCACCGACACCGGCGGTTCGATTCGTCAGCCCGCCGCGCTGACCAACCTGACCGGCCTGAAACCGACGTACGGTCGCGTTTCGCGCTGGGGCATGATCGCCTACGCATCCAGTCTCGATCAGGGCGGCCCATTGGCCCGCACTGCCGAAGACTGCGCGATCCTGCTGCAAGGCATGGCCGGTTTCGACCCGCAAGACTCCACCAGCATCGACGAGCCCGTGCCGGATTACAGCGCCGGCCTCAACGGTTCGCTGCAAGGCCTGCGCATCGGCGTTCCTAAGGAATATTTCAGCGCCGGTCTCGACCCGCGCATTGCCGAGCTGATCCACAACAGCGTCAAGGAGCTGGAAAAGCTCGGTGCCGTGGTCAAGGAAATCAGCCTGCCGAACATGCAGCACGCGATCCCTGCGTACTACGTGATCGCCCCGGCAGAGGCGTCTTCCAACCTGTCGCGTTTCGATGGCGTACGTTTCGGCTATCGCTGCGAAGACCCGAAAAACCTGATCGACCTGTACAAGCGTTCCCGTGGCGAAGGTTTCGGCCCGGAAGTGCAGCGCCGGATCATGGTCGGTGCCTACGCGCTGTCGGCCGGTTACTACGACGCCTACTACCTGAAGGCGCAGAAAATTCGTCGCCTGATCAAGAACGACTTCATGGCAGCCTTTAATGAGGTCGACATCATCCTCGGCCCAACCACGCCAAACCCGGCCTGGAAGCTTGGCGCCAAGAGCAGCGACCCGGTTGCTGCGTACCTGGAAGACGTCTACACCATCACCGCCAACCTCGCCGGTCTGCCGGGCTTGTCCATGCCAGCCGGTTTTGTCGATGGTCTGCCGGTCGGCGTGCAATTGCTCGCCCCGTATTTCCAGGAAGGCCGTTTGCTCAACGTTGCGCACCAGTATCAGTTGAACACTGACTGGCACACCCGCACCCCAACCGGCTTCTGAGGAGAAACACATGCAATGGGAAGTCGTGATCGGGCTGGAGATTCACACCCAGCTCACCACCCGGTCGAAAATCTTTTCCGGTAGCTCCACCACCTTTGGTTCCGAGCCGAATACCCAGGCCAGCCTGGTTGACCTCGGTATGCCTGGCGTATTGCCGGTGCTGAACCAGGAAGCGGTGCGCATGGCGGTAATGTTCGGTCTGGCGATTGATGCCGAGATCGGCCAGCACAACGTGTTCGCCCGTAAAAACTATTTCTACCCGGACCTGCCCAAGGGCTACCAGATCAGCCAGATGGAATTGCCGATCGTTGGCAAAGGCCACCTGGACATCGCGCTGGAAGACGGCACGGTCAAGCGCGTCGGCATCACCCGCGCGCACCTGGAAGAAGACGCCGGTAAAAGCCTGCACGAAGAATTCAGCGGCGCCACCGGCATCGACCTGAACCGTGCCGGCACGCCGCTGCTGGAAATCGTGTCCGAGCCGGACATGCGCAGTGCCAAGGAAGCCGTGGCTTACGTCAAGGCTATCCACGCGCTGGTCCGCTACCTCGGCATCTGCGACGGCAACATGGCCGAAGGCTCGCTGCGTTGCGACTGCAACGTGTCGATCCGTCCGAAAGGCCAGGTTGAATTCGGCACTCGCTGCGAGATCAAGAACGTCAACTCGTTCCGTTTCATCGAGAAGGCGATCAACACCGAAGTGCAACGTCAGATCGAGCTGATCGAAGACGGCGGCCGGGTGATCCAGCAGACCCGTCTGTACGATCCGAACAAGGACGAAACCCGTCCGATGCGCAGCAAAGAGGAAGCCAACGACTACCGTTACTTCCCCGATCCGGACCTGCTGCCGGTGGTCATCGAAGACTCGTTCCTCGACGACGTGCGCGCTACCCTGCCGGAATTGCCACCGCAGAAACGCGAGCGCTTCCAGGCGCAGTTCGGTCTGTCGGTCTACGACGCCAGCGTCCTGGCCACCAGCCGCGAGCAAGCCGATTACTTCGAGAAAGTCGTGAGCATTGGCGGCGACGCCAAGCTGGCGGCCAACTGGGTGATGGTTGAATTGGGCAGCCTGTTGAACAAACAGGGCCTGGACATCGATCAGTCGCCGGTCTCGGCCGAACAACTGGGCGGCATGCTGCTGCGCATCACCGACAACACCATCTCCGGCAAAATCGCCAAAGTGGTGTTTGAAGCCATGGCCAATGGAGAAGGCAGCGCGGACGAGATCATCGACAAGCGCGGCCTGAAGCAAGTGACCGACACCGGTGCGATCTCGGCAGTGTTGGACGAAATGCTCGCGGCCAACGCCGAACAGGTTGAACAGTACCGCGCGGCAGACGAAGCCAAACGCGGCAAGATGTTCGGCTTCTTCGTCGGCCAGGCCATGAAAGCCTCCAAAGGCAAGGCCAACCCGCAACAGGTTAACGAACTGCTGAAAAGCAAGCTCGAAGGCTGATGAGCATGGAGCCAGCACTGAAAACTGGCTCTACCCCCTGTGGGAGCGGGCTTGCTCGCGAAAGCGGTGTATCAGTCAACATTGATGTTGGATGTGATGCCCCCTTCGCGAGCAAGCCCGCTCCCACATTTGTATGTGGAAACCTTCGAATGAAACGCTTCCTCAGTGCCTGCGCCCTGCTCTCCCTGCTGGCCGGTTGCGCCAGCAACGATGTCATCGATCCGCACGGCTATGACAAAACCGGCATTGCCTCGTATTACGGCGCCAAACACCAAGGTAAACGCACCGCCAGTGGCGAGCGTTTCAACAAGAACGCCCTGACCGCCGCCCATCGCCAGTTGCCCTTTGGCACGCGGGTGAAGGTCACCAATCTGAACAACGACAAATCCTGTGTGGTTCGCATCAACGATCGCGGGCCACATACCCGTGGGCGTCTGATCGATGTTTCACACGAGGCCGCCGAACAACTGGGTATGCTCAGAAGCGGCACTGCACGGGTTCGCGTGCAAGCCCTTGACGACTGACCGATGGAGCGCCGACCATTTTCGGACTTGCCGATTTACCCCTGATCAGCGTGATTGAATTGCTCAGCGGCTTGCTGTTGCTGATCGCCGGCGCCGAGCTGATGGTGCGCGCCGCCGTGCGCCTCGCCGCACGCTTGCATGTACGACCGCTGATTATCGGCCTGACCATCGTCGCCCTCGGCAGCAGCGCACCGCAGATGGCGGTCAGCCTGCAAGCGACCCTGACGCAGAACGCCGACATCGCCGTCGGCAGCGTGATCGGCAGTGGTATCTTCAACATCCTCGTCACCCTCGGGCTCTCGGCGCTGATCATCCCGCTGCGGGTTTCACGGCAACTGGTGCGCCTGGATATCCCGCTGATGATCGGCGCCAGCCTGTTGGTGTTCGTATTGGCGTGGAACGAAGAACTGACCCGCACCGATGGCGTGATGCTGCTGGCGGCGCTGGCGCTGTATCTGGGCCTGCTGCTGCGCCAGTCGCGGCACTCGACCCGCCCGCAATCGACGACCCACGAAGTCCCGCAAGCACCATGGATCAGCAGCCTGCTGATGATCGTCGTGGGTTTGGCGATGCTGGTCTACGCCGGGCACCTGCTGTTGGGCGCGGCGGTTTCGGTCGCGACTGATCTGGGGTTGTCGGAGCGGATCATCGGCTTGACCATCGTCGCTGTCGGCACATCCCTGCCGGAACTGGCCACCTCGTTGATCGCCGCGTTGCGCGGTCAGCGCGACATCGCCGTGGGCAACGTGATCGGCAGCAACCTGTTCAACCTCTTGGGCGTGCTGGGCTTCACCGCGTTGGTCGCGCCGTCGCCGTTGTCGGTGTCGCCCAACGCCCTGGATTTCGACTTGCCGGTCATGCTCGGCGTCGCAGTGCTGTGCCTGCCGGTGTTCTATTCCGGTTACCGGGTGACCCGCGCCGAAGGTCTGCTGTTTTTGGGTTTGTATCTGGCTTACGGTCTGCACGTGGTGTCATTCACCACCGGCATGCCGCTGGCCGACAAGCTTGAACACCTGATGCTGTTTTTTGTCCTGCCGGCGCTGATGGCGTTTTTGCTGCTCACGTCGCTGCGCGCCTGGCGTCGCCAACACCACAATAAGGAATTGCCATGACCGATGATAAAAAACCTGGGGTTGAAGTCCGCCGCCAAGTAATGGGCGACGCCTTCGTCGACCGCGCGCTGGGCAATGCCACCGAGTTCACTCAACCGCTGCAGGATTTCGTCAACGAGCACGCCTGGGGCGGCGTCTGGAACCGCGAAGGTTTGCCATTGAAAACCCGTAGCCTGATCACCCTCGCCGCGCTGACCGCGTTGAAGTGCCCGCAGGAATTGAAAGGCCACGTACGTGGTGCGCTGAACAATGGCTGCACCGTGGAAGAGATTCGTGAAGCGCTGCTGCATTGCGCGGTGTATGCCGGTGTGCCGGCGGCAATCGATGCGTTTCGGGCGGCACAGGAAGTAATTGATACTTATCAGAAGCCCGAGTAACAGCCTGGCTTTGGCAGTGACAGTGAGATTGCTTTCGCGAGCAAGCCCGCTCCCACAGGGGAATGCATTCCAAATGTGGGAGCGGGCTTGCTCGCGAAGAGGCCCTATAAACCACCGCAAAACCCGAGGCTAAATCCACCCGCCCCACTGCAACAGGAAGATCCCGATGTTGGTGGTGACCGCCGCCATCAACGTGGTGATCACGATGATCGCCGCCGCCAGTTCATGATTGCCATTGGCCTGACGGGCCATGACAAAACTGGCCGCGGCGGTCGGGCTGCCGAAGTACAGAAACAAAATCCCCAACTCCGCACCACGAAAGCCCCAGAGCCATGCACCCAGCGTCGCCAGAACCGGCAGGCCGATCATCTTCACCAGGCTTGAGCTGAGCGCCATGCTGCCGCTTTTACGCAGTGCCGCCAGCGACAGCGTGCCGCCGATGCAGATCAACGCCAACGGCAGGGTGGTTTGCGCCAGGTATTGGCCGGACGTCTCCAGCCATCCTGGCAAGCTGATCTTGAAGTAGGCAAACGGCGCCGCGGCAAACACGCTGATGATCAGCGGATTGGCCATCACGCTTTTGCAGATGCTCCAGGGGTCGGACTTGATTACCGGGCTGTACACCGCCAGCACAATGGTCGAGAGCGTGTTGTAAAACAGGATCACCAACGCCGCGAGAATCGCTCCGAGGGAAATCCCGTAGTCGCCGTACATGCTCGCAGCCAGTGCGAGGCCAATCACCCCGTTATTGCCGCGAAAGGCGCCCTGGGTGTAAATCCCCCGGTCCTCCCGCGGACACTTCCAGATCGCCCAGCCCCAGGCGATGGCGAAACACACCAGAGTGGCGAGCGAGAAGTAGATCAGCAGCGCCGGTTGCAACGCGGCGTGCAGGTCGGCATGCAGGATGCCCAGAAACAGCAACGCCGGCATGGTGACGTTAAACACCAGGGCCGACGCAGTGTGGATGAAGTTGTCGTTGATCCAGTCGATGCGCTTGAGCAGCACCCCCAGAAACAGCATGGCAAACACCGGCGCGGTGATGTTCAGGGTTTCGAGGAAGATAGCCAGCATGCCGGGGATAACCTTGGGTGAGCGTCGTTAGGGGGCTAATGATAAGCCACCAAGTCCCCCGGCGTCTGGTAGACCGTCTTCGCGAGCAAGCCCGCTCCCACAGGGGATCTTCTTTGTTGCACAAATTGCGTGAACACTGACGATCACTGTGGGAGCGGGCTTGCTCGCGAAACAGGCGACGCGGTCTCAGGTGATGGGTGCAGGGTTGAACAAGGTGATGTCGTTATGCAGCTTGTGCTTCTCGGCCCAGGTTTGCTTCTTGCCGCTGGCCACATCCAGGTAGTAATGGAACAACTCCCAGCCAAGGTCCTCAATCGAGGCCCGCCCGGTCGCAATCCGCCCGGCATCGATGTCGATCAGGTCCGGCCAACGCTGCGCCAGCTCGGTCCGGGTCGACACCTTCACCACCGGCGCCATCGCCAAACCATATGGCGTACCACGCCCGGTAGTGAACACATGCAGGTTCATTCCCGCCGCCAATTGCAACGTCCCGCAGACAAAGTCACTGGCCGGGGTCGCACAGAAAATCAGGCCTTTGCGCTTGAAGCGCTCGCCTGGGCCCAGCACCCCGTTGATCGCGCTGCTGCCGGATTTGACGATCGAGCCCAACGACTTCTCGACAATGTTCGACAACCCACCCTTCTTGTTGCCCGGCGTGGTGTTGGCGCTGCGATCCGCTTCGCCCTTGGCCAGGTAACGGTCGTACCAGTCCATCTCGCGCACCAGTTCCTGAGCGACTTCCTCGGTTTCCGCACGGGAAGTCAGCAGGTAAATCGCATCGCGCACTTCGGTGACTTCGGAAAACATCACCGTCGCACCGGCCCGCAATAACAGGTCCGAGGCATAACCCAGCGCCGGGTTGGCGGTGATCCCGGAAAACGCATCGCTGCCGCCGCACTGCATGCCCAGAATCAGCTCGGACGCCGGCACGGTTTCTCGGCGACGTTGATCGAGCTTCTTCAAACGGGTCTCGGCCAACGCCATGATCTGCTCGATCATCTCGGTGAAACCGTGACTCGAATCCTGCAAGCGGTACAACCACGGATCGCTCAAATCCACCGAGCTGTCGTTCTCGTGCATCACCTGCCCGGCCTGCAGTTTCTCGCAGCCCAGACTGACCACCAACGCTTCGCCACCCAGGTTCGGGTTACGCGCCAGGTTGCGCACGGTACGGATCGGGATGTACGCGTCAGTCGCGGTAATCGCTACACCACAGCCGTAGCTGTGAGTCAGCGCGACCACGTCATCGACGTGCGGATACTTGGGCAGCAACTCGTCCTTGATGCGTTTGACCGCATGGTCCAGAACGCCAGTGACGCACTGAACCGTCGTGGTAATCCCGAGAATATTGCGCGTGCCGACGGTGCCATCGGCGTTGCGATAACCCTCGAACGTGAAGCCTTCCAGCGGTGCCTGCGCCGCCGGCACTTCGGTGGACAGCGGCAAGCTGTCCAGCGGTGGCGCGGTGGGCATGCGCAGTTGATCTTCCTTGACCCAACTGCCGCGCGGAATCGGCTGCAACGCGTAGCCGATGGTCTGTCCGTAACGAATCACCTGGCCACCCACGGGAATGTCTTCCAGGGTGACCTTGTGGCTCTGTGGCACGAAATCCACGGTGACCAGGCCGTCCGGAAACTCGGTGCCGGCCGGCACGCCTTGGTCATTGACCACGATCACTACGTTGTCCCGCTCGTGCAGGCGGATGTAGCGCGGCGAGTCGGAATGTTCAATCAACTGCATGACGCCGCTCCTCAGGAATGCGCTTGAGACAATTTGTTATTGGCTTCAGGACCGCTGACGGGCGGTTCCTTGAGTACCACACGTTTGATCGGACCGACGATCACCAGATAGCTGAACACCGCGACCAGGGCGTTGCAACCGACAAACACCAGCGCCCATTTGAACGAACCGGTGGAGCTGATGATGTAGCCGATGACGATCGGGGTGGTGATCGAGGCGATGTTGCCGAACATGTTGAACAGGCCGCCACTCAAACCGGCGATCTGTTTCGGCGAGGTGTCGGACACCACGGCCCAACCCAATGCGCCGACGCCTTTGCCAAAGAACGCCAAGGCCATGAAACCAACCACCATCCATTCGATGTCCACGTAGTTACACGCGACGATGCTGCTGGAGACCAGCAAGCCAGCAATGATGGGTGCCTTGCGGGCGAAGGTCAGCGAGTGGCCTTTGCGCAGCAGGTAGTCGGAAATCACCCCGCCGAGCACACCACCGATGAAGCCGCAGATCGCCGGCAACGAGGCGATGAAACCGGCTTTGAGGATGGTCATGCCGCGTTCTTGCACCAGGTACACCGGGAACCAGGTCAGGAAGAAGTAGGTGATGCCGTTGATGCAGTATTGGCCCAGGTACACGCCGAGCATCATGCGGTTGGTCAGCAACTGGCGGATGTAGTCCCACTTTGGACCGTCGACTTTTTTGCCTTTGCCCTTGTCCTGGTCCATGTCGACCATGCCGCCGTTGTCGGCGATGTGCTTGAACTCGGCGTCATTGATCATCGGATGCTGACGCGGGCTGTGGATAACCTTCAGCCAGATCCCCGAGAAGATGATGCCGATCACACCCATGACGATAAACACGTGCTGCCAGCCGAAGCTGTAGACGATCCAACCCATCAGCGGCGCAAACAGTACCGTGGCGAAGTATTGCGCCGAGTTGAAGATCGCCGAGGCGGTGCCGCGTTCAGCCGTCGGGAACCAGGCGGCTACGATGCGCGCGTTACCGGGGAAGGATGGCGCTTCGGCCAGGCCCACCAGGAAGCGCAGCATGAACAGCGCAACCACCGCCGTGGACATGCCGAACTCACCGACATAGCCCTGCAGCACGGTGAACAGCGACCAGGTGAAGATGCTGAGCGCATACACTTTTTTCGAGCCGAAACGGTCCAGCAGCCAGCCACCTGGAATTTGCCCGGCCACGTAGGCCCAACCGAATGCGGAGAAGATATAACCGAGAGTGACCGCGTCGATGCCGAGGTCTTTTTGCAGGCTGGAGCCCGCGATGGCGATGGTAGCCCGGTCGGCGTAGTTGATCGTGGTCACCAGAAAAAGCATGAGCAAAATCAAATAGCGGACGTGGGTCGGCTTGGTCGCTTGCATGTAGATGTACTCCCACTGATTATTTTTATGCGGGTAATAACGGTGTTGTTTTTGTGGGAGCTGGCCTGCCGGCGATGCGGGCACCTCGGTATGTCAGTCATACCGCGGTGATGCCATCGCTGCGATGCGGCGACCCGACAGGCTAGCTCCCACAGGTATTGCGGTGTATCAGGAACCGATATAAGAGGTCTTCACCACGGTGTAGAACTCTTGCGCGTAGCGACCTTGCTCACGTGATCCATAGGATGAACCTTTACGCCCACCGAATGGAACGTGGTAATCCACGCCCGCCGTCGGCAGGTTGACCATCACCATCCCGGCCTGGGAGTGGCGCTTGAAGTGGTTGGCGTACTTCAGCGACGTGGTGGCGATGCCCGCCGACAGACCGAATTCGGTGTCGTTGGCCATGGCCAGCGCAGCCTCGTAATCCGCTACGCGAACCACGTTGGCCACCGGGCCGAAGATCTCTTCGCGGCTGATGCGCATCGCCGCTTCGCTGTCGGCAAACAGGGTTGGCGCGAGGTAGTAGCCTTCGGTGTCGCAAGTCACCAGACCACCGCCGCTGACCAGACGTGCACCTTCGGACTGGCCGATGTCGATGTACTTCATGTCCTGTTCAAGCTGCGCTTGCGAGACCACCGGACCAATGTCGGTGCCGGCTTTCAACGCGTGACCGACCTTGATCGACTTCATGCGCTCAGCCACGGCTTCAACGAACTTGTCGTGAATCCCGGCGGTGACAATAAAGCGGCTCGAAGCAGTGCAACGCTGGCCGGTGGAGTAGAACGCGCTCTGTACCGACAGCTCGACCGCTTGCTTGAGGTCGGCGTCGTCGAGAATGATCTGCGGGTTCTTGCCGCCCATTTCCAGCTGAACCTTGGCCTGGCGCGACACGCAGTTGACCGCGATCTGACGACCGACGCCCACGGAACCGGTGAAGCTGATGCCGTCGACTTTCGGGCTCTGCACCAGCGCATCGCCAACCACTCGACCGCTGCCCATCACCAGGTTGAACACACCGGCCGGGAAGCCTGCGCGGGAGATGATTTCGGCCAGCGCCCAAGCGCAACCCGGCACCAGATCCGCCGGTTTCAGCACGACGCAGTTGCCGTAGGCCAGCGCCGGGGCGATTTTCCACGCAGGAATTGCGATCGGGAAGTTCCATGGTGTGATCAGACCGACCACACCCAGCGCTTCGCGAGTCACTTCGACGTTCACACCCGGACGTACCGACGGCAGATAGTCGCCGGACAGACGCAGGCATTCACCGGCGAAGAACTTGAAGATGTTGCCGGCGCGGGTCACTTCGCCGATAGCTTCAGGCAGGGTCTTGCCCTCTTCCCGGGCCAGCAAGGTGCCGAGCTCTTCGCGACGGGCGAGGATTTCGCTGCCGACTTTATCCAGCGAATCGTGACGTGCCTGAATGCCCGACGTGGACCAGGCCGGGAACGCGGCGCGAGCGGCGTCGATGGCGGCGTGAACCTGAGCCAGATCAGCCTTGGCGTACTCGCCGATGGTGTCGGTCAGTTCGGACGGGTTGATGTTGTTGGAGTATTCGCTACCCGCAACCCATTCACCATTGATGTAGTTATCAAAACGCTTTGCATTTGCCACGGAATGTTCTCCTCACGCAAAAGGCCGCTGAATACTCAGCGGCCTTGTTTAATCGGATGTGTTACTGCGCACCTTGCTTGTCGATCAGCGCGGCGAGCATTTCGTACTCTTCGCCCGTCAGATCGGTCAGCGGCGCACGCACAGGACCTGCGTCATAGCCGACAATTTTTGCCCCGGCCTTGACGATGCTCACCGCGTAGCCGGCTTTGCGGTTACGGATGTCCAGGTACGGCAGGAAGAAGTCGTCGATGATCTTGCCGACGGTGGCGTGATCTTCGCGGGCAATGGCGTGGTAGAAATCCATCGCGGTTTTCGGGATGAAGTTGAACACCGCCGAGGAGTAAACCGGTACGCCCAGTGCCTTGTAGGCTGCGGCGTAGACTTCGGCGGTCGGCAAACCGCCCAGGTAGCTGAAGCGATCACCGAGGCGGCGACGGATCGACACCATCAACTCGATATCGCCCAGGCCATCCTTGTAGCCGATCAGGTTCGGGCAACGCTCGGCCAGACGTTCCAGCAACGGCGCGGTCAGGCGGCAGACGTTGCGGTTGTAAACCACCACGCCGATTTTCACCGATTTGCACACGGCTTCAACGTGGGCGGCAACGCCGTCCTGGCTGGCTTCGGTCAGGTAGTGCGGCAACAGCAACAGGCCTTTGGCGCCCAGACGCTCGGCTTCCTGTGCGTATTCGATGGCTTGACGAGTCGAACCGCCAACGCCGGCCAGAATCGGCACGCTGGTTTCGCAGGTGTCGACGGCAGTCTTGATGATTTCCGAATATTCGCTGGCCGCCAGAGAGAAGAACTCACCGGTGCCGCCCGCGGCGAACAATGCCGAGGCACCGTATGGGGCCAGCCATTCGAGACGTTTGATGTAGCCCGCGCGATGGAAATCGCCCTGAGCATTGAAATCGGTAACCGGGAAAGACAGCAGACCGGAAGAGAGGATGGACTTCAGTTCTTGTGGATTCATTATTCGAACACCCTGGGTAGCGACGTATGTGTGTGTGAGAAAACCGTTCAGCCTTCGCCGAAGTTGTAGGTCATCGTACAACTTAAATAATAACCGTCAACTGCATTTCATCGCCAACCGCAGAATTTGAGTCGGAAAGGTATTTTCTTGACGTAGGAAATTTCTCACCTATGATCCAGATGACTGTATATGCATACAGTTATTTTTTGATCGTACCGACGACATATCAAGGAGATAGAAATGTCAGGTCTACACGCACAACCGAAGGAAAAACCAAAACAGGTCATTGCCGAACTGGATGATCTTTTTACCGAGCATGGCATTCCTCTCATCGGGAATAACCCACATGTGATCTTGCAGATTGCTGATCATCACAGCTTTACGACTCCTCTTCCCGCGCCTTTGCCCACAGCCTCCGGCAATGCCCTGAAAGGCAAGCCACAGCTGAGGTTCGAGGGTGGCGAACACACCGCCATCGGCGACAGCACGCTGCTGCGCTTCATCAAGGATGCACCGGCTATTCCCGCTTCGCAGGTGGAACTGCATCTGCCCAATGGGCTGGCGCTGACCTATGGCCAGGTCATCGCGCTGGGGGGTGATTTCTATGGAATTCCCGATCAACCGATCAGCGAAGGTGCGACAGGCCCTGACCGAATCCAGCGCTTTACCAACGCCTTCAACTCGCTGGCCGTGCTGCCGGCTGCTAACGCTGAGGCCAAGTTGATCCTCGGTGTGATGCAAAAGGAAATCGCCGCGATCAAGCAGGCGATCAAGGACGGTAAACAACCTCACGAGGCTTATGACGCCCTCGGTGATACGTTGTCGGAAGAGTGGAACAAGATCACCGGCGGCGGCAGTGTCGTTTCGGCGTTGTTCCCATTTGGCCGCTACCTGAAACTGGCCGCCAACAATGCCGATCACTTCGCCGAATGGGCGCTGCTGGCCTATATCGCCGGGCACACCGCGGCGGTGCAACAAGCGGTGCTGGCCCACACCAGCGGCGATGAAAAGCAGTTGGAGCTGGCCTATGCGATGAACGCTTTTGCCGATCACTACCTGACCGACCTGTTTTCCACCGGCCACCTGCGAGTGCCGCGCAAACAATTGGCAGCGGTGGTCACGCCGAGCGATCTGGGTTCGTTGATCACGCGGTTCATGCACGACGAAGACAGCAAATTCGGCCTCAACGTGCGCAATGGCAACGGCGATCAATGGCGCGCGTATGGGGACAAACGCTACTTCGACGACCTTTCCAGCGCCAATCGCACCCAGGTGAATCAGGCGGTTCAGGTGTCTGCGGATGAAGTGTTCGCGGCTTATCTCAGCGGAATCGCCCCGTCGGCCGCCAATTTCAGCGCCTTGAAAAAGCTGCCTGATCTGCAAGCCGTACTGAACCTGGCGACCAACTTCTCACCGCTGTTCAGGGTCGAGGGCAACAAGGTGCTGCGACGCAAGGACGTCAACAACCTGAACGACACCGCCACCGTGGATGACTGGTGGGGCTGGAGCACTTATTTGCTGCTCAAGGATTACAAACCCACCGGCAACGTTGCCTGATAAGGAGATCGATGATGACTATCAAATTGAAACTGGAACTGGCCTCGGGCCAATCACTGAAGGGTGCGCCGTTGGAGTTGTTGGCCAAGGGAGTGCCGATTGCTCGGGCGGTGGTGGATGAGCATGGGCATGTGGCATTCGATGCCAAGGCTGGGGTTTCTGAGTGGGCCGTGAGGGTGGATCGCTCGATTCTCAGGTCAGGCTGAAGCCATAGCGTAACGGCTGCTGGCCCCTTCGCGAGCAAGCCCGCTCCCACATTTGATGTCTAGTGTTCACTCATTTTGTGTTCACAGACGATCTAGTGTGGGAGCGGGCTTGGTCCGGGCGGCGTTCCGACGAAAGCGGTCTGTCAGGCAATAAATCATCCGCAGACAGAAAACTTATCCTCGCTGAGCTTCAGCCTCTTCATGCGCATGACGCAGCCGCTCGCGACTGTTCGTCAGATGCAACCGCATCGCCGCCCGCGCCGCATCCGAATCCTGACGCGCAATCGCGTCGTAAATCTCTTCGTGCTCACGACTCAGGCGATTCATGTAGTGCTGTTGGTCGTCATGGGCCAGGCGCGCGGAGTTGAGGCGCGTGCGCGGAATGATGCTGGTGCCCAGGTGGGTCATGATATCGGTGAAATAGCGGTTGCCGGTCGCCAGGGCGATTTGCAGGTGGAACTGGAAGTCGGACGCCACCGCATCGCTGGCATGGGAAACACTTTCATTCAATGCATCCAGCGCCGCTCGCATCAATGCCAGTTGCTCGGGGCTGCGGCGTTGCGCGGCGAGGCCGGCGGATTCCACTTCAAGGCTGATGCGCAGTTCCAGAATCGCCAGTACATCCCGCAGCGTGACCACGGTCGCCGGGTCGATACGGAAACCGCTCGGGCTCGGGGTGTCGAGCACGAAGGTACCGATGCCGTGGCGGGTTTCAACCTGGCCTGCCGCCTGCAAACGGGAAATCGCTTCACGCACCACGGTGCGGCTGACGCCATGGGCATCCATGATCGCCGACTCGGTGGGCAACTTGTCGCCACGCTTGAGGTGACCATCGCGGATCTGCTCGGACAGCACCGTCACCAGTTCCTGAGCGAGGCTGCGGCGCTTGCGAGGGAGGCGTGGTGCGTCGATCGGGTTTTCCATGGTGAACGTCTTTCTCGAAAGTTGCGGCTGAAACCGCATCATAGCTCAACGCGGTTGTACGATCACCCCGGCAACATAAGACAGCAGCCAACCTTCAAACTACCACTTGTCTGAACTGTCATTTATGACAGTAGCCGCTTGTGCATGCGGAAGATCTACTTATCAGGAGTTAAGCCGCCGACTCTTCTAGACGTCAATCACTTCTCAATCAGGTGTGCAGAATCCAAAGGACTTAAGCCATGAAAAGCCAACAACTAATTTTTGAAAGACCTGGCATTAGAGAAACCCAAAGTTCTGACCTCTACTTAAGCGAAGTTGGAAAATCTGTTGGTGTTTTAATTCCGTCATACCGAGATATGACTGCCGGAGACCTGATCAGGTTGAGTTTAGAGTTTCCCTACCCTGACGACAGCGAGCATTTTGAACACGTAATCACCAACGAAAACGTTGGAAAAACCATCACCATCGAAGTTCTCAAACAGGTTTTTCAAGATCACCTGGATAAGTCCGTGAAAGTTTTATATGAAGTCAAGAGAGGCACCGTGTCGTTAGGCGTATCAGCTATCCGTGGTCTGAAAATCAACCCTTGACCAAGCCAATACCGGCTCAGATAGAGAATTCTCTATCTGAGCTGGTGCTGACAACGATGTGAGTTTTGGTTAATCGTAAAACCAACAGAAGTGTTCAGGCGGTCACTGTTTGATCCACCAGATGGCCATTCTCGATACGAACATGCCGTGGATGGAAGCGCTTCAGGCTGCTGCGATGCCCGACGCTGACGATGCTCAATCCCGGAATCTCATCGATCAAGCTCTGATACAGCGACGCTTCGTCCTCCTCGTCCATCGCCGAGGTCGCTTCGTCCATGTACAGCCATTGCGGTGCGTAAAGCAGCGCACGAGCGAAGGCCAGACGTTGCTGCTCACCCGGCGACAACATGCGCTGCCAGTGATTGGCTTCGTCCAGACGAGCAACGAGGTGCGGCAAACGGCACGCCTCCAGTACGTGAACGTAGCGCTCGTGCAAATACGTATCGCCCGGCTGTGGATAACTCAGCGCTTCACGCAACGTGCCAATCGGCAGATAGGGTTTTTGCGGCAGGAACAAATAGCGCGCCGCGGGCAGACGAATACTGCCGTGGCCAGCCGGCCACAAATGCCCCATCGCCCGCAGCAAGGTCGACTTGCCGCTGCCGGAGCGGCCACTGAGCATGACGCGCTCGCCCTCCTCCACGGTCATGTCGGCGTTGGTCAGCAAGTGACGACCGTCAGCGAGGTCAAGGCCAAGGTTATGCACCTTCAACGCCGAGCCCTGGTTCTGCACATCGATGGCCGGTGCCCGCTCTTCGTTGTCGGTCATGGCCTGGCGGAAACTCAGCAGACGATCACACGTGGCACGCCACTCGGCGAGATCCTGGTACGCGCTGATGAACCAGCTGAAGTTCTCCTGGACGTTGCCGAACGCGGAGTTGATTTGCATCAGCTCACCGAGCTCGATCTTGCCGGCGAAGTAACGCGGCGCGGCGACCATGAACGGGAAGATGATCGCGATCTGGCCGTAACCGGAGGTGAAGAAGGTCAGGCGCTTGGACACTTTCATGATGTCCCAGAAGTTGTGCCAGACCAGCCCGAAACGGCTGCTCAAGCGACGATTCTCGTTGGGCTCGCCGTTGTACAGCGCAATGCTTTCGGCATTTTCGCGGACCCGCACCATGGAGAAACGCAAGTCGGCTTCGAAACGTTGCTGGTTATTGTTGAGGCCGATCAAGCGACGACCGATCACATGCGTCAGCCAACTGCCGACGGCGGCGTAAACCAGTGCACACCAGAACATGTAGCCGGGAATCGTATAGCCAAACACTTCAATGCTGCCTGAGACGCCCCACAGAATAATCGAGAACGACACCAGGCTGACGATGTTGCGGATCAAACCAAGGCCCAGGAGCAAGGTGTTGGTGGTGAATTTATTGAGGTCTTCGGAAATGCGCTGGTCCGGGTTATCGGTGTAACCGCCCTGCTCCAGCTGGTAGTAATTCTTGTTGTCGAGCCAGCGGGTGAAGTGCTTCTCGGTGAGCCAGGCCCGCCAGCGGATGGTCAGCATCTGGGTCAGGTAGAGCCGATACACCGCGCCGAGAATCGCCACCGCCGCAATGCCGCAGAAATACAGGATCAACTGCCAGAAGGCCGCTTCGTCCTTCTTTTGCAGGGCGTTGTAAAAATCCTTGTACCAACTGTTGACCCACACCGAAATCGCCACGCTGAACAACGACAGTGCGATCACGGCAATGAGCAACGTCCAGGCCTTGCCCTTCTCTTCGCTGCGCCAATAAGGCGTGGTCATCGCCCAGACTTTGCGAAAAAACTGCCCGCGCACAGCATCGTTGACCGCGGAATATTCAGCGTTCTGATTCATGGATAAGGCTCGATAAAGAAAAGAACACACACGAACCGATCATAGATGATCGGTTCGGTTCCCCGCGAGGAGCGGCCTGCATTCATTCAGCGCAGGTTCAGCGACGAACGGGACGCTTCTGCAGTTTGCGCTGCAGCGTGCGGCGGTGCATGCCCAGGGCCCGGGCAGTGGCGGAAATGTTGCCTTCGTGCTCGGTCAGCACGCGCTGGATGTGTTCCCACTGCAGGCGATCGACCGACATCGGGTTTTCCGGCACCAGCGTGTCAAGGTCGGCATGCTCGGAGAGCAACGCGGCCAGCACGTCATCGGCGTCCGCCGGTTTGCACAGGTAATTGCAGGCGCCGCGTTTGATCGCTTCGACGGCGGTGGCGATGCTCGAGTAACCGGTGAGGATTACCACGCGCATTTCCGGGTCCAGCTCAAGGAGCTTGGGCAACAGTACCAGGCCGGAATCGCCGTCCATTTTCAGGTCCAGCGCGGCGTAGTCTGGCAGGTCCGCCTGAGCGATGGTCAGGCCTTCTTCGGCGGAACCGGCGGTGCTGACGCGAAAGCCGCGGCGGGCCATGGCACGGGCCATCACCCGGGTAAACGTTGCGTCGTCGTCTACCAGCAGCAAATGCGGCAGTTCTTCGCCTTCGACTTGGATCTCGTCACTCATGTTCGTCTCCTCGGGCGACACGGGGCAGGCGCAGCTCGGTGAGCGTGCCGCCTTCCTCATGACTGTAGAGTTTCACTGAGCCGCCGGCGCGTGTCACGCTGGCCTTGCTCAAAAACAGGCCCAGGCCGAAACCTTTGCCCTTGGTGGTAAAAAATGGCTTGCCGATCTGCTCGGCGATGGCCAGCGGTACACCGGCACCGTGGTCGCGGATGCTGATGGTCAAGTCCTCGGCATTCCAGTCCAGCGTCACTTGCAGCCCTTCGGGGCAAGCGTCGGCGGCGTTGTTGAGCAAATTCAGCAGCGCCTGGGTCAGGTCCGGCGGCGGCGCCATGCGCGGCACGGCGCCTTGGCCCAAGCGCTGAAAGCGGTAACTGGCTTCCGGGCGCATCAGGTGCCAGCGGTTCAAGGCTTCGTCGAGCCAATCGGTGACGTCCTGCATCTCCACGGCCAATCGGCGATTGGCCTCGGCGGCGCGCACCAGTTGCTGCAAGGTTTCTTTGCAAAGTTTGACCTGATCCTGCAGCACGCTCAGGTCGTCCTGCAACATCGGGTCGTGATGGTCCTGACGCATTTCCTTGAGCAACACGCTCATGGTCGCCAGCGGCGTGCCCAGCTCATGGGCAGCACCGGCGGCCTGGGTGGCGACGGCCAGCAGTTGCTGATCGCGCAGGCCCTCTTCGCGACGGATGGCACGCAGTTCTTCCTGACGGCGCAGCTCTTCGGCCATGCGTGCAGCGAAGAAGGTGATGACCGCCGCGGCCAGGGCGAAACTCAGCCACATCCCGTATACCTGCAGGTTTTCCCGAGCGATCGGGAAGGTTTGCAGCGGATAGAAGCGGGCCAGCAGCAGGGTGTACATCGTCAACGCGATACCGGACAGAATCACTGAATAACGCCACGGCAACGTCACGGCGGCGATGGTCAGCGGTACCAGGTAATAAGAGACGAAGGGGTTGGTCGAGCCGCCGGAGAAGTACAGCAAGGCACTGTGGATAAACAGGTCGCAGGCCAGTTGCACGGCGTATTCGAGTTCGGTAACCGGCCATGTGGTGCGCAAGCGAATGGCCGTGAACGCGCACAGCAACATCGAGCAACCGAGGGTCGCGGCCAGTTGAAACCAGGGCAGCGGCAGCAAGTCGAGCCAGTAGGCCAGGCCCACGGAACCGGCCTGAGCGGCCAACACCAATGTGCGGATGAACGTCAGCCGCCAGAGATTCTGGCGAGTTGCGGAAGTGATTTGAACGGGGGCGAGCATGAGCTCTCCTGATGAGCGCTCCAGGCGGATCGCACGGAGTATAACCAAGCACGGGGGCTGACAGGCAAAAGTGCGGCAAACCGCCACACTTGTGAATGGCTGAAGGTCTTTGTGGCGAGGGGATTTATCCCCGTTGGGTGGCGAAGCCGCCCCAAAATTCACAACCGAATCCTGCCTGCCTACTTCAGGGCGATATTTACGACTGCTTCGCAGCCGAACGGGGCGGTGCGGCGTTCCGATAAATCCCCTCACCACAGGGTCACCTGTGATCGATCTGTATAGAAGTTGTAACTGTGCGAACCGGATCATTAAAGCTAGAGTCTGATGGTTTCACGCAGGCCCGGACATTACCCCTGCGCATCGCCCAAGGAGCTTTCATGCACACATTCCGCCGCAGCGCCGCTCTTCTTGCCCTTAGTGTTGGCACCGTCGCCAGCCTCCCGGCCCTGGCTACCGACGAACTTCATTACAACCAGATCGCCCTGCGTGCCGAAGTCAGTCAAGAAGTGGCCCGCGACTTGATGATCGTGACCCTCTATACAGAAGAGCAAAACACCGATCCGGCCAAACTCGCCGCCGACGTCAGCACCACCATGAACAAAGCGCTGGCCCAGGCCAAACAGGTCAAGGAAGTCACCCTGCGCCAGGGCAGCCGCAACAGTTACCCGATCTACGATACCAAGGGCCAGAAAATCACCGGCTGGCGCGAACGCGCCGAACTGCGCCTGGAAAGCTCCGACTTTGCGGCGCTGTCGAAACTGACCGGCGAACTGCTCACCGACCTGAAAATGGGTGGCATGGACTTCGCCATCGCCACCCCAACCCGCAAGGCCAGCGAAGATGCGCTGCTCAAAGACGCCGTGACTGCCTTCAAGGCCCGTGCGCAACTGGCCACCGACGCGCTGGGTGGCAAGGGCTACAAAATCGTCAACCTGAACCTGAACAGCAACGGTTATCCACAACCGTACATGCGCGCGCCGATGATGATGAAAGCGGCGAGCATGGACAGTGCGCCGGTGACACCGGAAGTCGAAGCTGGAACGAGCCAGGTCAGCATGACAGCGGATGGTTCGATTGAAGTGTTGATGCCTTGATTCGATAACCCATACACAAAAACGGCGATCACCGAAGTGATCGCCGTTTTTTTATGCCCGACCAAAACCAAAAACCGGAACGCGGGAATGATCAATCGGGTCAGAAAATGCTCGTTACGGGACGTTCAACATTTGGAAAAAGCCAAAGCGCTACCGCAAGCAGCAAAGGTTGTACCCCCGGTACTACCAACACGCCCACGCAGCCCCACCGAATCCCAAAGCCAGGCATCCCCCACAGATGTCCACTGACAAACAGTAACGAAACAATCTGTCCCCACAGACACAACAACCCTTTAAACAACAACCACCTGGCCACCAAACCAGAACTCAATCTCATTCACGCCCGCACTCCCCATTCACACCCCTCAATGATGGGTATAAATAAGTAACACCGCGCTCCAATCGAGTGCGAAAAACGTCCAGATCGCACCGCACAGGTGCGCGATTTGCACTAAAAAAAACCTGCGCAAACGGTCAAATGCGCGCGAATTTATACAAATGCGACATTAAGGTACGTTCGTGCCACTGTTTAACGCCTGTGGTCGCTCCGGATCTTGCATTGGGTATGGCCCCTGCATAAGTATCCGCAGGTCGACTCACGAGGTCGTCCTCTAATTCCAAAAATGACAACAAATCATGAGGCCACCATGCTTAAACACGCGGTCATTCCGTTTTTAGTCGGCGCAGGCTTGTTAGCTAGCGCACCTTTCGCCCAAGCGGCGACTAACCTGGTGTTTTGCTCCGAAGGGAGCCCGGCCGGTTTTGATCCTGGTCAGTACACCACCGGAACCGACTTCGACGCCTCTGCAGAAACCATGTTCAACCGCCTGACCCAGTTCCAGCGCGGCGGCACCGCCGTTATTCCTGGTTTGGCGACCAAATGGGACATCTCCGATGATGGCCTGACTTACACCTTCCACCTGCGCGACGGCGTGAAGTTCCACACCACCCCGTACTTCAAGCCGACTCGTGAGTTCAACGCCGACGACGTGCTGTTCACCTTTAATCGCATGATTAACAAGGATGATCCGTTCCGTAAGGCGTACCCAACCGAATTCCCGTACTTCACCGACATGGGGATGGACACCAACATCACCAAGATCGATAAAGTCGACGACAAAACTGTCAAGTTCACCCTGAAAGAAGTCGACGCCGCGTTCATCCAGAACATGGCCATGAGTTTCGCGTCCGTCCAGTCCGCCGAGTACGCCGCGCAGCTGCTGAAAGAAGGCAAAGCCGCCGACATCAACCAGAAGCCGGTCGGCACGGGTCCGTTCGTGTTCAAGAGCTACCAGAAAGACTCCAACATCCGCTACACCGGGAACAAGGACTACTGGAAGCCTGACGACGTCAAGATCGACAACCTGATCTTCGCCATCACCACCGACCCGTCGGTGCGTATCCAAAAGCTGAAGAAGAACGAGTGCCAGATCACTCTGTTCCCACGTCCGGCCGACCTGAAGGCGCTGCAAGAAGACAAGACTCTGAAAGTGCCTAACCAGGCTGGTTTCAACCTGGGTTACATCGCCTACAACGTGATGGACAAGATCAAGGGCAGCGATCAGCCGAACCCGATGGCCCAACTGAAAGTGCGTCAAGCGCTGGACATGGCCGTCAACAAGCAGCAGATCATCGACTCGGTTTACCAGGGTGCAGGTCAACTGGCCGTCAACGCCATGCCGCCGACCCAGTGGTCTTACGACACCACCATCAAGGATGCGCCGTACAACCCTGAGAAAGCCAAGGAGCTGCTCAAGGAAGCCGGCATCAAGGAAGGCACCGAGATCAACCTGTGGGCGATGCCGGTACAACGTCCGTACAACCCAAACGCCAAGCTGATGGCTGAAATGCTGCAGTCCGACTGGGCCAAGATCGGTATCAAAGCCAAGATCGTGTCCTACGAGTGGGGCGAGTACATCAAGCGCTCCAAAGCCGGCGAAAACGGCGCGATGCTGATTGGCTGGAGCGGCGACAACGGTGACCCGGACAACTGGCTGAACGTGCTGTTCGGCTGCGATTCGCTGCAAGGCAACAACTTCTCCAAGTGGTGCGACAAGAAGTTTGACGGCATCGTGAAAGAAGCCAAGCGCACGACCGATCAGTCCAAGCGCACCGAACTGTATAAACAGGCGCAACACGTCCTCAAAGATGCCGTTCCAATGACACCTATCGCTCACTCGACGGTGTTCCAACCCATGCGCGACAGCGTGCAGGACTTCAAGATCAGCCCGTTTGGCTTGAACTCCTTCTACGGCGTCAGCGTCAGCAAATAAGGTTTTGCAACGGCGACGTTTTGACGTCGCCGTTGCTTTATCTGCCGAGAAAGTAGGAAACCACCTACATCCAATTCCGCTGAGTATTACAGCAGCGGCGTCGGACGCGTTGCCATTTCCTACGAGTCTTTAGGACTCTACGTATTTACTGCCAGACCCACGGCTCCTACCGTCGGGATCTGACCCGTTCGTGCGTGGGCTTTCGGTTATTGCTGCCTGTCATGGTTTGAGATCAGTGATGCCTCCACGTCCCCGGACGAGGCGGCGGGTCATTGAAAACACTTAGAGAACGAGAAAAGGGAGCGTCATGCGCCATACCTTGGTTTTATCCGCACTGCTGGGCACCGGCCTGTTGGCCGCCACTTCCATCAGCCAGGCCGCCAATAACAGCCTGGTGTTCTGCTCCGAAGGCAGCCCGGCTGGCTTCGACACCGCGCAGTACACGACCGCGACCGATAACGACGCCGCCGAGCCGTTGTACAACCGACTGGCAGAGTTCGAAAAAGGCACCACCAACGTCGTACCAGGCCTGGCCACTCGCTGGGATATTTCCGAGGACGGTCTCAAATACACTTTTCACCTGCGCGAAGGGGTGAAATTTCACACAACCAAATACTTCACGCCGACCCGTGATTTCAACGCCGATGACGTGCTGTTCACGTTCAATCGCATGCTCGATCCACAGCAACCTTTCCGTAAGGCCTACCCGACCGAGTTCCCGTACTTCAACGGAATGAGCCTGAACAAGAACATCGCCAAGGTCGAGAAGACCGGGCCGCTGACCGTGGTCATGACGCTCAACAGCGTGGACGCCGCGTTCATCCAGAACATCGCCATGAGCTTCGCCGCCATCCTGTCCGCCGAGTACGCCGACAAACTGCTGGCCGAAGGCAAGCCAAGCGACATTAATCAGAAGCCGATCGGCACCGGGCCGTTCGTATTCAAGAGCTACCAGAAAGATTCCAACATCCGTTACACCGGCAATAAGCAGTACTGGGACCCGAGTCGGGTCAAGCTCGAGAACCTGATTTTCGCCATCAACACCGACGCCTCGGTGCGGGTGCAGAAGCTCAAGGCCAACGAGTGCCAGATCACCCTGCACCCGCGCCCTGCCGACGTGACTGCGCTGAAAAACGACCCGACACTCAAGCTCATCGAGAAGCCCGGTTTCAACCTGGGCTACATCGCCTACAACGTACGCCACAAGCCTTTCGACCAGCTCGAAGTGCGCCAGGCGCTGGACATGGCGGTGAACAAGCAAGGGATTCTCAACGCCGTCTATCAAGGTGCCGGTCAGCTGGCGGTCAACGCCATGCCACCGACCCAATGGTCCTACGACGAGACCATTAAAGACGCCGCCTACAACCCGGAAAAAGCCAAGGAACTGCTCAAGGCTGCCGGCGTGAAGGAAGGCACGGAAATCACTTTGTGGGCGATGCCCGTTCAGCGCCCTTACAACCCGAACGCCAAATTGATGGCCGAAATGCTCCAGGCTGATTGGGCAAAGATCGGGCTCAAAGTGAAGATCGTCAGCTACGAATGGGGCGAGTACATCAAGCGCACCAAGAATGGCGAGCACGACGTCAGCCTGATCGGCTGGACCGGTGACAACGGGGACCCGGACAACTGGCTCGGCACGCTTTACAGCTGCGACGCCATTGGCGGCAACAACTACTCCATGTGGTGCGATCCGGCTTACGACAAGCTGATCAAACAGGCCAAGGTCGTCACCGACCGCGACCAGCGCACTGTGCTCTACAAACAGGCGCAGCAGTACCTCAAGCAGCAGGTGCCGATTACGCCAGTCGCCCACTCGACGGTTAACCAGCCGTTGAGCGCCAAAATCGAAGGATTCAAGGTCAGTCCTTTCGGTCGTAACGTGTTCTCGGGCGTCAGCATAGAAAAATAACCGATTAGCCAGAAACGCTGGGGGCGGATTTCGCCCTCACGCAAGCGTATTGCCGTAATTCGTCAATCCGGCCTACAGCAAACGTTTGCGATGCCTTGAATGAGTTCCAAACCAAATAGCCGGATCACCCAATAAGACCGGCATTAAAAAAAGAAAGAAAGGAGCGTCACCCCATGAAACTGAGCAGCACCGCGTTATTGGCCTTGGCCATCAGCAGCGTAACCGCCTCGGCGTACGCAGAAACCCAGAGCCAGGCGTACACCCCGGTTACCGTGAAAGAGAAAAGCGCTCAGAGTGAAGCCACTGGCTTTGTCGAAGGCCAATCGATCACCGGGAGCACGCGTAACTGGTATGCGAACGAGCAACTGAAGCGTGGCGCCCATTTCAAGTACAACAAAAACGGTGTATCGACCGAAACGGATCGTCGTATCAACTGGGTCCAAGGCACCATCCTCAAGTACAACTCGGGCTTCACCGAGGGTACTGTCGGCTTCAGCACTGAAGTCGCGGCTTACAACGCCATCGCCCTGGACCGTGACCGTAAAGACCTTGCGTCTGCTAACGGTGGCGCACCACTGAATGGTGTTGGCGGCCTTGGCAACAACCGTACCCTGACCAAAGACGGCGGCGACGCCCAGGGTCAGTGGAGCAAACTGGGCCTGGCCAACGTCAAGGCGCGTGTATCCAACACCACCCTGACCGCCGGTCGTCAAAACTTCAGCAGCCCGCAGGTCGATGTAATCGGCAACCGTGCACTGCCTTCGAGCTTCCAGGGTGTCAGCCTGCACAGTGAAGAATTGGAGAACCTGTCGTTCGACCTCGGCACCTTCGATCGCAACTCACCGCGTACCGAAGAGAGCCAGCGTAAGTTCCGCTCCGAATACGCCGACACTGTCATCGAAGCCGATCACGTGAACACCGCTGGTATCACTTACCAGCCGTTCGCGAGCCTGACCACCAGTCTGTGGGGCACCCAGGCCGAAGACCTGTGGAACCAGTACTATTTCGGCGCCAGCCATGTATTGGGTGACAGCTCGGTACTGAGCCTGACTACTGGCCTGAACTACTACAAAACCGTCGATGAAGGCAAAAAACTGCTGGGCGAAATCGACAACGACACGTACTCCCTGTCACTTGGTCTGACCCACCAGGCCCACAGCCTGACTTTCTCGTACCAGGAAGTGAACGGTAACGAGTACTTCGACTACCTGCACGAAACCAACGGCATTTACCTGGCCAACTCCCTGCTGTCGGACTTCAACGGCCCGAACGAGAAATCATTCCAGATCGCCTACGGCCTCAACATGGCTGAATACGGCGTGCCCGGTCTGAAATTCAATATCTACCAGGCTCGCGGCTGGGGTATCGATGGTACTCACTACAAAGGTGGCGCCTACGACAGCGTGACCACGATGGACGGCGAAACCCACTACGAATACGGCATCGGTACTTCGTACGCCGTGCAGAGCGGCCCACTCAAGGCCACCACTGTTCGCGCGACCTACACCGCTCACCGCGCCAGCGAGAACCAGTCTGATGGCAGCATCAACGAGTTCCGTCTCGTGACCACCATCCCGTTCAACATTCTGTAATGCACCTGCCAAACGGCTGATTCAGTGACGAATCGGCCGTTCGGCTTTTGTCCTTTTAACCGATTGCAGAGGGTTCTTTGATGAAAATGCTTCCCCTACGTGCGGCCATTGCAGCCGCGTTGCTGAGTGTCGCTGTTGGCGTCTCGGCCAAACCCCTGGTGGTCTGCACCGAAGCCAGTCCGGAAGGTTTCGACATGGTCCAGTACACGACTGCAGTCACCGCCGATGCGGTGGCCGAAACCATCTTCAATCGTCTGGCGGACTTCAAGCCCGGCACCACTGAAGTGATTCCGGCACTGGCCGATTCCTGGGACATCAGTGAAGACGGCCTGACCTACACGTTCCACCTGCGCAAAGGCGTCAAGTTCCACACCACCGACTACTTCAAGCCGACCCGCGACATGAACGCCGACGACGTGGTCTGGAGCTTCCAGCGTCAGCTGGACCCGAATCACCCGTGGCACAAACTGTCGAGCGTGGGCTTCCCGTACTTTGAAAGCATGGGCTTCAAGGAACTGCTCAAAAGTGTCGAGAAGATCGATGACAACACGGTCACCTTCACCCTGACCCGCCGCGAAGCGCCGTTCCTGGCCGACATCGCCATGGCCTTCTCCTCGATCTACTCCGCCGAATATGCCGACCAGTTGCTCAAGGCCAACAAGACCGGCGACCTGAACAACAAACCTGTCGGCACCGGCCCGTTCGTTTTCCAGCGTTACAACAAGGACGCTCAAGTCCGCTTCAAGGCCAACCCGGATTACTTCCGTGGCAAGCCACCGGCTGATTCGCTGATCCTGGCCATCGCCACCGACAACAACGTGCGCCTGCAAAAACTGAAAGCCAACGAATGTCAGATTGCGCTGTATCCCAAGCCAGATGACATCCCGAGCATCAAGAAAGACGCCAAACTGAGTGTCGATGAACTGAACGCGATGACCGTCTCGTACATCGCCATGAACACCTCGCACAAGTACATGAGCGATGTGCGCGTACGTAAAGCCATCGATATCGCCTTCGACAAGGCCGCCTACGTCAACGCGCTGTTCGGCAAAGGCAATGCGACCGTGGCGGTCAATCCGTACCCGGACACCCTGCTGGGCTACAACCATGCCCTGAAGAACCCGCCGCGTGATCTGGACAAGGCTCGCGCCTTGCTCAAGGAAGCCGGCGTACCGGAAGGCACCACGTTTACCCTGTTTACCCGTAACGGCGGCGGTCCAACCAACCCGAACCCGATGCTCGGCGCGCAGATGATGCAGGCCGACCTGGCCCAGGTCGGGATCAAGGTCGATATTCGCGTCATGGAGTGGGGCGAAATGCTCAAGCGCGCGAAAAACGGCGAGCACGACATGGTTTCTGCCGGATGGGCGGGCGATAACGGCGACCCGGATAACTTCCTGACGCCTATGCTCAGTTGCGAGGCCGCCAAAAACGGCGAAAACTACGCACGCTGGTGCAATGAGAAGTTCCAGACGCTGATCGATGAAGCCAGGGCTAAAGTGAACCCGGCGGAACGTGCAGCGCTCTATGAGCAAGCCCAGGAGGTTTTCAATCAGGACCAGCCATGGATCAGCATGGCGCACACCCGTATGTTCACCGCAATGCGCAACAACGTAGAGGGCTATCACATTAGCCCGCTCACCACTAATAACTTCGCCACCACCCAGGTGAAGTAGATAAGAAAACTCCCGGCGTCCCTGACCCCAGGGACGCCAGGCACGCCTAACCGGCTGATGAGGTACACCACAAGATGTTTAGTTTTATTGCCCGCCGATTGGGGTTATTGATCCCCACGTTCTTCGGCATCACCTTGCTGACTTTCGCGTTGATTCGCATGATTCCAGGCGACCCCGTGGAAGTAATGATGGGCGAACGTCGAGTCGACCCCGAAATGCACGCTCAGGCAATGGAACGCCTAGGTCTGAACAAACCCCTGTATGCCCAATACCTGGATTACGTTGGCAAACTGGCCCACGGCGATCTCGGCGAATCCCTGCGTACCCGTGAAAGTGTCTGGAGCGAATTCACTTCTCTATTCCCCGCGACCCTGGAACTGTCCATGGCCGCCCTGTTGTTCGCCGGCATCCTGGGCCTTCTGGCCGGGGTGATCGCGGCACTCAAGCGAGGATCCCTGTTCGACCACGGGGTGATGGGCGTCTCCCTGGCGGGATACTCGATGCCGATCTTCTGGTGGGGCCTGATCCTGATCATGTTCTTCTCGGTATCCCTGGGCTGGACCCCGGTGTCCGGGCGGATCGACCTGCTCTACGACATCGAGCCGCGGACCGGTTTCATGCTCATCGACACACTGCTGGCCGATGACGTCGGTGCGTTCTTCGATGCCCTGCATCACCTGATCCTGCCGGCCATTGTGCTCGGCACCATCCCGCTGGCGGTGATCGCGCGGATGACCCGCTCTTCGATGCTCGAAGTGCTGCGTGAAGACTACATCCGTACCGCCCGCGCCAAAGGCCTGTCGCCCTCGCGCGTGGTGTTCGTCCACGGCCTGCGTAACGCGCTGATTCCGGTGCTGACCGTGGTCGGCCTGCAAGTCGGCACATTGCTGGCCGGTGCGGTCCTGACCGAAACCATCTTCTCCTGGCCCGGCATCGGCAAATGGCTGATCGAAGCCATTGGCGCACGGGACTATCCCGTGGTGCAAAACGGCATCCTGTTAATTGCCTGCCTGGTGATTCTGGTCAACTTCGTGGTGGACATCCTCTACGGCTTTGCCAACCCACGCATCCGTCATCAGCGCTGAGATCAAGACCATGACCACTCTCACTACACCGGTAGCAGTCGATCAAAGCCTGCTGTATCCGTCTCCCTACAAAGAATTCTGGCAAGCGTTCTCCAAGAACAAAGGCGCCGTCGCCGGCCTGCTGTTCATGCTGCTGGTGATCTTCTGCGCCCTGTTCGCCCCTTGGGTGGCACCGCATAACCCGAGCGAGCAATTTCGCGACTTCCTGCTGACCCCGCCGTCCTGGCTGGAAGGTGGGCAGCTCCAGTTCCTGCTCGGCACCGATGAACTGGGTCGCGACCTGCTGTCTCGGCTGATCCACGGTTCGCGCCTGTCTCTGCTGATCGGCTTGTCGTCGGTGGTGATGTCGCTGATTCCGGGCATCCTCTTGGGTCTGTTCGCCGGGTTCTTCCCGCGCCTGCTCGGCCCGACCATCATGCGTCTGATGGACATCATGCTGGCTCTGCCGTCCCTGCTGCTGGCGGTGGCGATTGTCGCCATCCTCGGCCCTGGCCTGATCAACACCATTATTGCCATCGCCGTGGTTTCGTTGCCGTCCTATGTTCGTCTGACCCGCGCCGCGGTGATGGGCGAACTGAACCGCGACTACGTGACCGCCGCGCGCCTGGCCGGTGCCGGTCTGCCACGCTTGATGTTCGTCACCGTGCTGCCTAACTGCATGGCGCCGCTGATCGTTCAGGCGACCTTGAGCTTCTCCTCGGCGATTCTCGATGCCGCCGCACTGGGCTTCCTCGGCCTTGGCGTACAACCGCCAACCCCTGAGTGGGGCACCATGCTGGCTTCGGCTCGCGACTACATCGAACGCGCCTGGTGGGTCGTCAGTCTGCCTGGTTTGACCATTTTGCTCAGCGTGTTGGCAATCAACTTGATGGGCGACGGCCTGCGCGATGCGCTGGACCCGAAACTCAAGAACGCCGCCTGAGGAGATTCAAATGTCACTGTTAGAAATCAAGAATCTCAACGTTCGCTTCGGCGACAAGAACGCCGTTCCGGTGGTCGACGGTCTCGACATCACCGTGGACAAGGGCGAAGTTCTGGCCATCGTTGGCGAATCGGGTTCCGGCAAGTCCGTGACCATGATGGCGCTGATGGGCTTGATCGAACATCCGGGGATCGTCACCGCCGACGCCCTGAATTTCGACGGCAAGAACATGCTCAAACTGAGCAACCGTCAGCGTCGGCAGATCGTCGGCAAAGACCTGGCCATGGTCTTTCAGGACCCGATGACCGCGCTGAACCCGAGCTACACCGTCGGTTTCCAGATCGAAGAAGTGCTGCGCCTGCACCTGAAAATGTCCGGCAAGCAAGCCCGCAAACGTGCCATCGAATTGCTGGAAAAAGTTGAAATCCCGGGCGCCGCCAGCCGTATGGATGCTTACCCGCATCAACTGTCCGGTGGTATGAGCCAGCGTGTTGCGATCGCCATGGCGATTGCCGGCGAACCGAAACTGCTGATCGCCGACGAACCGACCACGGCACTGGACGTAACGATTCAGGCGCAGATCATGGACCTGCTGCTGGCCCTGCAGAAAGAGCAGAACATGGGCCTGGTGCTGATCACTCACGACCTCGCGGTCGTGGCCGAAACCGCCCAGCGCGTGTGCGTGATGTACGCCGGCCAAGCGGTCGAAGTGGGTCAGGTGCCTCAGCTGTTCGACATTCCGGCGCACCCGTACAGCGAAGCGCTGCTCAAGGCGATTCCGGAACACAGCCTCGGCGCCACGCGCCTGGCCACCCTGCCGGGCATCGTTCCCGGTCGTTATGACCGTCCGCAGGGTTGTCTGCTGTCGCCGCGTTGCCCGTACGTGCAGGAGACCTGCCGTCAGCAACGTCCAACCCTTGACCCGAAAAGCAACAGCCTCGCCCGCTGCTTCTACCCGTTGAATCAGGAGGTGGCGTAATGGCCGTCGTACTTACCGCCCGCGACCTGACCCGTCACTACGAAGTGTCCCGAGGCCTGTTCAAGGGCCATGCGACCGTTCGCGCCCTGAACGGTGTGTCGTTCGAACTGGAAGCCGGCAAGACCCTCGCTGTCGTCGGCGAATCGGGCTGCGGCAAATCCACCCTGGCCCGTGCCCTGACGCTGATCGAAGAGCCGTCCTCCGGCTCCTTGAAAATCGCCGGGCAGGAAGTCACCGGCGCGAACAAAGCTGAACGCAAGCAATTGCGCAAAGACGTGCAGATGGTGTTCCAGAGCCCTTACGCGTCGTTGAACCCGCGGCAAAAGGTCGGTGACCAGCTCGGCGAGCCGCTGCTGATCAACACCAACCTGAGCGCCGCCGAACGTCGTGAGAAAGTGCAGGCGATGATGAAGCAGGTGGGCTTGCGTCCTGAGCACTACCAGCGTTATCCGCACATGTTCTCCGGCGGTCAGCGCCAGCGGATCGCCCTGGCCCGCGCGATGATGTTGCAGCCTAAAGTGCTGGTAGCGGATGAACCGACCTCGGCGCTGGACGTGTCCATTCAGGCGCAGGTGCTGAACCTGTTCATGGACTTGCAGCAAGAGTTCAACACCGCTTACGTGTTCATCTCCCACAACCTGGCGGTGGTGCAACACGTCGCCGATGACGTGATGGTGATGTACCTCGGTCGCCCGGTAGAAATGGGCCCGAAGAACGACATCTACGAGCGTCCTCTGCACCCGTACACCCAGGCGCTGCTGTCGGCCACCCCGACCATTCACCCGGACCCGAACAAGCCGAAAATCAAGATCGTCGGCGAGTTGCCCAACCCGTTGAACCCGCCATCGGGTTGCGCTTTCCACAAGCGCTGCCCGTACGCGACCGAGCGTTGCAGCACTGAAGAGCCGGCCCTGCGCCTGCTCGACAGCCGCCAGGTGGCTTGCCACTACGCGGAGCAATTCCTCGACGGCGCGGCATAAAAATGTGGGAGTGAGCCTGCTCGCTCCCACAGGGATAGACGACCTGTTCACTAACCCCTTCTGCTTCGGCTGCGCATCAGTCGGGCAGGAGGGGTTTTCTTTTGTCTGTCACTTAAGCCCCTTCATCCTCATCGTCCGGTTCGTCAGTGGTCGAGTCGTCATCGTCTGCGCTGCCGCCCTGCCCCTGATCGCCCGGCTCCGATTCGGACTTGGCGAGCATCAATTCACCCTGCCCGACCTGCCCGCTCGAAGCCTGGGTATCGTGATTCTCGCACTCGGCCCAGACCGCCGAACTGCCGAGGGTCAGCATTACCAATACTTTCAACATCAATAAAACGCGTAGCAACCTGTTCATAGCCGATTCCATCCATTTGTAGGTGAAACAGCGATGCCTTCTCTGGCGTTGAATAGAATCTAGTTCCGATTGATTCGGTTCTCCAGATAGGACGCTAACGGATGGACGGAATGCCCTTGGTGGGGAGATTGGTTTTGAATAACGTCTATAACCGGATCAGCTAAGTGAAGCAGGCTCGGCGCGCGCTGTTGGAAGAACCTTTTGCTGTCCTGACAAGCGAGTCGCTTGATAAATCAGCGGTATGGACAGGACCGCCAGAGCCGCACTGGCGAGCCAGACGCTATGCCCACCGAAATGACCATAGAGCTGACCTCCAAGCGCAGGCGAAAGCAGGGCACTTGCACTCCAGCACATGAAAAAAAGACCAAAGTAATGCCCGCTTTTTCCTCCTTGCGCATGCTGCATGACCAGCACGTTCAGGGGCGGCATGAAAAGAGCTTCGCCAAGCGTCCAAATCACGGTCGACAGGCAGACAAAAAGCACCCCGGCCCCCAACGGCAACATCCCGAGCCCGCAGGCCAATAAAAGGCTCCCTGCAAGCAGTTGCCGGCGCGTACCCCATTGCTCACTCCAATGAGATAACGGTATTTGCAGCACCACCACCAACACCGCATTGAGTGCAAATTGCCACCCAATGACTTCAGTGCTCAACCGGTAGTACTCGAGTAAATAGTTGCCCAACATGCTGTAGACCGGGTCAAAGGCCAGGCCGAGCACGACGGCAGCCGCCAACAACCACAGGAACGGTTTGTTTCGATACGGTACGCATGAACCTGAAGCAATTTCGGGCACCTCATCCGGTATCAAGACCGGTCGATGAAATGTCGTTCGGACAAACCACAAAAACGCCAACAGCGTCATGGCTGCACTGACAAAAAACACCCAGCGAAAATCAGTCTGCGCCAGCACCCCACCCACCACCCCGGCGAC
>NZ_JAHBDP010000079.1:0-67290 GCF_019956495.1 Pseudomonas sp. BF-B-26
ACATTCAAGATTTATGTCGACTGTCACACCGCTTTCGCGAGCAAGCCCGCTCCCACAGGGGATTTGTGGCGGTTTCAGCCCTGCCCGAACACTTGCGAAGGCCTACGCAGCAACGGGTCGAACGGATTGATCCGAGGTCCGATCAGCGCCGCTTCGCGCTTGAGCATTTCCACCACCGTCGGCAAGCGATCCGGTCCCAGCCGATCGCTCACGGTGGCCACACTCAACGCTGCGACCGCTCGCCCTTCACGATCCAGAATCGGCACCGCCACCCCGGCCATGCCCTGCAACACGCCGGTGTTGCGCCCGGCATAACCGAGCTTGCGCACGTTCTCGACTTCCGAGCGCAGGAACACCTCGTCGTACAGGTGGAAATCCTTGAGCCTCGGCAAGTTGTAGTGAATCACCGTGTCGCGCTCTTCTTCCGGCAGGAACGCCAGAATCGCCAGGCTGCCCTGCCCCACGCCCAGCGCCACCCGGCCGCCGATGTCACCGGTAAAGGTGCGGATCGGAAACGGCCCTTCACTGCGGTCCAGGCAGATCGCATCAAAACCACTGCGCGCCAGTAAAAACAACGAATCCCCCAACGACGCCGACAGCCGCAGCAACGCCGGACGCACCAGTTCGCGCAGGTTGCCGGTGTTCCCGGCGCGGGCCGCCAAGGCAAAGAACTCCAGGCTCAAGCGATAGCGTTTGCTGCGCGCATCCTGCTCGACCATGCCCTCATCCATCAGGCTGCGCAGCAATCGGTGCGTGGTCGGTTGTGACAAACCGATGCGCTGGGCCAGTTGCGTCACCCGCTCCCCGCCCTCGACGGTGTCACCCAGACTGCGCAGCACGGCAAACAGTCTGGAGACCGCGCCAACACCGACATCACTTTTGCTTTCATTCCGCTCAATGGAATCTGTCATGGGTTTTCTCGAGTTTTAATTTACTCACCGAATGAAACTGAAAATAGTCATCGCTTCAGTGAAATAGGCCATTGAGCCCATCCTATTCTTCGTCCTACTCTGCGTCCAGACAGGGGCGATTCGAACAACAGCGGCAGCCGACAGAAGTCGAGCGCCAACGCACCCAGCAAGACCTTTTCGTATCTGCCCATACAAAAAAGCGCGCCTTCGGGCGACGCATAACAATCTCAGGTGGAGCGCAGTTATGGCTTTTGTGCAACTTGAAGGACTCGGCAAACGTTACGGCGAGATCGACGCCGTTGTTGCCACCAACCTCTCGGTCGAGAAAGGCGAGTTCGTCTCGCTGCTCGGCCCCTCCGGCTGCGGTAAAACCACCACCCTGCAAATGATCGCCGGCTTCGTCGAAGTCAGCAGCGGCCGCATTGTGCTGGACGGTCGCGACATCACCCACGCCAAACCCGCCAGCCGTGGTCTGGGCGTGGTGTTCCAGAGTTACGCGCTGTTCCCGCACATGACCGTGAAAGACAACGTCGCCTTCGGCCTGCGCATGCGCAAAGTGGCCAGCGGCGAGTTGCAGCAGCGGGTGGACCGGGTGCTGAAACTGGTGCGCCTCAACCAGCACGCCGAGCGTTACCCGCGAGAACTCTCCGGCGGCCAGCGTCAGCGTGTTGCATTGGCTCGGGCCCTGGTGATCGAGCCGCCGGTGCTGCTGCTCGATGAGCCGCTGTCCAACCTCGACGCCAACCTGCGCGAAGAAATGCAATTCGAGATCCGCCGCATCCAGCGCGAAGTCGGGATCACCACGCTGATGGTCACCCATGACCAGTCCGAAGCACTGTCCATCAGCGACCGGGTGGTGGTGATGCAGGCCGGGCGCATCACCCAGATCGACGCGCCGTACACCCTTTACGAACACCCGCGCACCGAGTTCATTTCCGGGTTCGTCGGCAAGGCCAATCTGTTGCCGGGCGAGCGGGACAGCGCCGGTGTCGTTCAAGTGTGCAGCCGCGGCGGCGGCGAATTGACCTTGAGTCTGCGTCCGGAAAAAATCGATCTGCGGGACAAAGGCCAAGGCCGCCTGCAAGGCAACATCGTCAGCCGCTTCTTTCTCGGCAGCCAATGGCTGTATGGCGTCTCGACAACCTTGGGCGAACTCAGCGTAGTGCGCCGCAACGACGGTTCGGCACCGCTCACCGAAGGCTCGGCGGTCGGGCTCGATTGGGACGCAACGCTGCTGCGTGTGCTGAGTGTCGACGAGGTGCCGGCATGAGTACGCTTGTCGCCATTCGCCAGGGACGCCAGGGTTACTGGCTGTCGGCACCGGCCCTGGCCTTGTATCTCAGCCTGCTGGTTATCCCATTGCTGCTGACCTTGGTGCTGTCGTTCAACGTCTTCGACTACAGCTCGGGGATCAACGGCGACGCCTACACCCTCGACCACTACAGCAGCCTGCTGGGCGATCCGTACTTCTACGAAATCTTTTTGCGCACGATGTGGATCAGCGCCCTGACCACCCTGCTCTGCGTGGTGATCGGCGTTCCCGAGGCCTACATCCTCAGCCGCATGGGCACGCCGTGGCGCTCGATTTTCCTGATTCTGATCCTCACCCCGCTGTTGATTTCGGTGGTGGTGCGCGCTTTCGGCTGGAGCCTGTTGCTCGGCGCCGACGGCCTGGTCAACCAGACCCTGCAAGCCTTCGGCGGCTCGCCGATGAAACTGCTCTACACGCCGTTCGCGGTGGTGATTGCGCTGGTCCACGTGATGCTGCCGTTCATGATCATTCCGGTCTGGACCTCGCTGCAAAAACTCGACCCGGCGGCCGAGCAGGCCGCGATGTCCCTCGGCGCCAGCCACTTCACCGTGATGCGCCAAGTGGTGCTGCCGCAGATCATGCCGGGCGTGCTCTCCGGCACTTTGATCGTGTTCGGGCTGGCGGCGAGCTCGTTTGCCATCCCCGGCCTGCTCGGCGGACGCCGGATAAAAATGGTCGCCACGCTGATCTACGACCAGTACCTGTCGGAGCTCAACTGGCCGATGGGCGCGGCCATCGCCGTGGCCCTGCTGTTGCTCAACCTGCTGATCATGCTGTCGTGGAACCGGATGATCGAAGGCCGCTACAAGAAGTCATTGGGATAACTCGTCATGTCCAAGAACGGTCCTTTCGCCCTGCTGTTCCATACCCTGGTGGTGCTGTTCATGCTGGCGCCGCTGGTGGTGGTCTGCCTTGTGGCCTTTACCCCGGAAAACACCCTGAGCCTGCCGACCACTGAGTTTTCCCTGCGCTGGTTCCGCGCGGTGTTCGAGCGTGCTGACTTTGTCGATGCGTTCTACAACAGCCTGATCCTGGCGTTTTGCGCGGCCAGTCTGGCGACGCTGATTGCGGTGCCGGCGGCGCTGGCGATCACCCGCTTCGAGTTCCCCGGCCGCGACTTTTTCAACGGTCTGTTCCTGTCGCCGATCATCATTCCGCACCTGGTGCTGGGTGTGGCGTTGCTGCGCTTGTTTGCGCTGATGGGCGTCAACGGCAGCTTCGCCTGGCTGATTTTCGCCCACGTGCTGGTGATCACACCGTACGTGTTGCGCCTTGTGCTGGCGTCGGCCATCGGCCTGGATCGCAGCGCCGAACACGCCGCGCAATCGCTCGGTGCCGGGCGCTTCACGCTGTTCCGGGAAATCACCTTGCCGATGATTCTGCCGGGGGTCGCCGGGGGCTGGCTGCTGGCGTTCATCAACAGTTTTGATGAGGTCACGCTGTCGATTTTCGTCACCTCGCCGGCCACGCAAACTCTGCCAGTGCGGATGTATGTGTACGCCACCGAATCCATCGATCCGATGATGGCGGCGGTGTCGGCACTGGTGATTGCGCTGACTGCGTTGACGATGATTCTGCTCGACCGGGTCTACGGCCTCGATCGGGTTCTGGTGGGCAAACAATGAGGGCGCCATGGCTCTGCTGAAACGACTGGCCGAAGGCGACCGCCCGGCCCTGGACTTTACCCTCGATGGCACACCGGCCACCGGCCTGCTCGGCGACACCTTGCTGACGGCGGTGCTGACCTGCAGCGAACACTTGCGCGGCAGCGACTTCAGCGCCGAACCCCGCGCCGGATTCTGCCTGATGGGTGCGTGTCAGGACTGCTGGGTAAGGCTGGGCGATGGTCGACGCGTGCGCGCCTGCTCGACGTTGCTCGAAGCCGGACAGCAGATCAGCCGCGAACCGGGGAGGCCCCTATGAACACCTTTCCTACCAGCAAAAACCGTATCCCCTGTGGGAGCGAGCCTGCTCGCGATTGCAATCTGTCTGCCAGCATTAATGTTGAATGTCCAACCGTCATCGCGAGCAGGCTCGCTCCCACAAGGGATCGGCAACGGTCACGAAAGCCGGGGGCACCCCGCATCAATTGTGGGAGCGGGCTTGCTCGCGAAAGCGTCGTGTCAGCCACCACACTTTTTGAATGTACCGCCCCCTTCGCGAGCAGGCTCGCTCCCACAAGGGATCGGCAGCGTTCACAACACCCGGGGGCACCCCGCATCAATTGTGGGAGCGAGCCTGCTCGCGATAGCGGTCTGTCGGCCAACACATCTGTTGAATGTGCCGCCCCCTTCGCGAGCAAGCCCGCTCCCACAGGGGGTCGGCGGTGTTCACGAAAGCCGGGGGCACCCCGCATCAATTGTGGGAGCGGGCTTGCTCGCGAAAGCGTCGTGTCAGCCACCACACTTTTTGAATGTACCGCCCCCTTCGCGAGCAAGCCCGCTCCCACAGGGGGTTGGGTATGAATTCGGTGGTCATCATCGGTGCGGGTCCGGCCGGGATTCGGGCAGCGCAAACATTGGTCGCCCACGGCGTTCGCCCGGTGCTGCTGGACGAAGCCGCACGCGGTGGCGGGCAGATTTATCGTCGCCAACCAGCAAATTTCAAGCGCTCGCCAGTCAAGCTGTATGGCTTCGAAGTTGGCAAGGCCAACGCGCTGCATCAGACGATCGACGCGCTGCGCGAGCAACTCGATTACCGCCCCGAGACGTTGGTATGGAACGCCGAGGACGGTGCGCTCGACACCTTGCATGAAGGCCGCGCCGCTCGGCTGGCGTTCTCCCGGGTGATCGTCGCCACGGGCGCCACCGACCGGATTCTGCCGGTGCCAGGCTGGACCCTTCCGGGGGTTTACAGCCTCGGCGCTGCGCAGATCGCCCTCAAGTTTCAAGGCTGCGCCATCGGTGAACGCGTGGTGTTCGCCGGCAGCGGGCCGTTGCTGTACCTGGTGGCGTATCAATACGCCAAGGCCGGCGCCAAGGTGGTCGCGGTGCTCGACAGCTCGCCGTTCAGCGCTCAGGCCCGCGCCCTGCCCGGCCTGTTCTCGCAACCGGCCACCTTGGCCAAAGGCATCTATTACCGCAGTTGGTTGACCGCCCACGGCATCCCGGTGCATCAGGGCGCCAGCCTCACAGGCATCAACGGCGAACAGCGGGTGCAATCGCTGACCTGGCGCAACGCCAAGGGCGATCAGCCTCTGGAGTGCGACGCCGTCGCCTTCGCCCACGGTCTGCGCAGTGAAACCCAACTCGCCGACCTGCTCGGCTGTGAATTCGCCTGGAACCCGCTCAACCGCGCCTGGCTGCCGCAACGCGACAGCGCCGGTCGCAGCAGTGTCGCCGAGGTTTACCTGGCCGGTGACGGCGCCGGCATCATGGGCGCCGACGCGGCGGAAATGGCCGGCGAGCGCGCGGCCCTGGCGTTGCTCGAAGACATCGGTTACCTGATCCCGCCGCAACGTGGGGCTCAATTGGAGCAGGCGCTGGGACGGATCGATACCTTCCGCCAAGGTCTGGAACGGGCCTTCGTCTTTCCCGAGCATTGGGCCGCCGATGCCCCGAATGACGTGATGATCTGCCGTTGCGAAGAAGTGCGGGCTGGCGACATCCGCCAGGTTGTGCGCGAGGGTCATTGGGAGATCAACCGGGTCAAGGCGCATTGCCGGGTCGGCATGGGCCGCTGTCAGGGACGGATGTGTGGCGCCGCCGCCGCGGAAATCATTGCCTGCGAAAGTCAGCGCTGCGTGTCCGACATCGGCAGGCTTCGGGCTCAGGCCCCCATCAAACCCCTGCCGTTTGGTCTGGAGGTCGAGTCATGATCGAAGTCGATGCCGTCATCATCGGCGGCGGAATTGTCGGCGCCTGCGCCGCGCTGTTTCTGAGCAAGGCCGGGCGTCGCGTGGCGCTGCTGGAGCGGGACTTTTGTGGCTCGCATTCCAGCGGCGTGAACTACGGCGGCGTGCGGCGCCAGGGGCGACCACTCTCGCAACTGCCGCTGTCGCAGCGGGCCCACGACATATGGGGACAACTGCCGCAGCTGATTGGCATCGACGGTGAGTATCAGCGCAGCGGCCACCTGAAGCTGGCCCGCAGCCTCAACGATCTGCACGCCTTGCAAGACTATGCCGCCAGCAGCCGGGGCTTTGGCCTCGACTTGCAGGTACTCGATCGCAGTGAATTACGCGCACGTTTTCCGTGGGTCGGCGAGGTGGCGGTCGGTGCCTCGTTTTGCCCCGGTGACGGTCATGCCAACCCGCGACTGGTGTCCCCGGCGTTTGCCCGGGCGGCGCGGCGACATGGCGCCCAGGTCCATGAACAATGCCCGGTGACAGCGGTGGAACACGATGGCCAACGCTTTCGTATCAGCACTCAAACCGGTCTGGAGCTGCAGGCGCCCTGGCTGCTGAATTGCGCCGGAGCCTGGGCCGGCACCGTGGCAGAACAGTTCGGTGAGAAAGTGCCGATGCACGCCGGGCACCCGGCGATGCTGGTCACCGAGCCGTTGCCGCTGGTGATGAATGCCAGCACCGGGGTCGAGGGCGGCGGTATCTATGCCCGTCAGGTCGCTCGCGGCAATTGTGTGTTGGGTGGCGGCCAGGGGTTTGCCCTCGACGGTGCCCGCGCCCGGCCGGGCCAGCACGCGGTAATCGAGATCCTGCGTCAGGCGGTCGAGCTTTATCCGTTTCTTGAAGGCGCCCAGGCGATTCGTACCTGGAGCGGCACCGAAGGTTACCTGCCCGATCGCCAACCGGTGATCGGCCACAGTGGCACTCAACCCGGTCTGTTGCACGCGTTCGGCTTTGCCGGTGCGGGGTTTCAGATCGGCCCCGCGGTGGGCCAGGCGCTCACCGAAATCATCTGCAGCGGCGCCTCAAAAACGTCGCTGGATGCGTTTTCCATCACCCGGTTTCACTCCATCTCCGTTGCTTGATAGAGGAAGGTCGCGCTAATGAATAACGTCAAACGCACTGCACTGCTCGGTATCTCCTGCCTGGGCGCCCTGCTCGCCGCCACCCAGGCCCAGGCCGAACCGACGCTTTACCTGGGCATGAACGGCGGGACCATGGAGCGGCTCTACGCCGACAAGGTGCTGCCGGTTTTCGAGAAGGCCAACAACGTCAAAGTGGTGATCGTGCCCGGCACCTCCGCCGATATTCTGGCCAAGGTCCAGGCCAGCAAAGGCAACCCGCAGATGCACGTGATGTTCCTCGACGACGGCATCATGTACCGCGCCATCGCCATGGGGCTGTGCGACAAACTCGAAGACAGCGCACCGCTGGCGCAGATTCCGGCCAAGGGCCGCATCAAGGATCAAGCGGTGGCGGTCAGCCTCGGCGTGACCGGGCTGGCGTACAACACGCGTCTGTTCAAGGAGAAAGGCTGGACCGCGCCGACCTCGTGGATGGACATGGCCGACCCGCGCTTCAAGGACAAACTGGTGTTCCAGTCGATGGCCTCCTCGACCTTTGGCCTGCACGGGTTCTTGATGTTCAACCGGATTCAGGGCGGCAGCGAAACCGACGTCGAGCCAGGCTTCAAGGCGTGGCCGAACACCGTCGGGCGCAACGTGCTGGAGTACATTCCGAGCTCGGCGAAGATTTCCGAAATGCTTCAGACCGACGAAGCCGCGCTGTTCCCGCTGACGCCGACCCAGGTCACCGCCCTGAAACTCAAGGGCATGCCGGTGGAATATGCGCAACCGAAGGAAGGCGCCGTGGTGCTCAACGTGGCCGAATGTGCCATCGCCAACAACACTCAGCCGGAACTGGCGCAAAAACTCGCTGCTTTCTTGCTGACACCTGAAGCGCAGGCCGCTGCGCTTGAAGACGGCGACCAGATCCCGTCCAACCCGAATACCCCGACCACCGACAAGACTCGCGGCCAGGTGGAGGCGATGAAGCAGTACCTGACCACTGCCATTGCGATCGATTGGGATCAGGTCAACGAACAGCGCCCGGCATGGAATGCGCGGTGGAATCGTAGTATCGAGCGGTAACCAGCGGATACAACACCATCGAGGTAACACAGCAAACCTTGTGGGAGCGGGCTTGCCCGCGAATGCGTAAGGTCAGGCAACCGAAAGGGTGACTGACACACCGCCTTCGCGTTCAAGCCCGCTCCCACAGGTTTCGCGCTTGACTGACTGACCTCAGGAAAGCGCCCTCGCCACCAGCGCTTTCGTCGACAGAACTGGAATGAAAATTCCCCGTTTGGTTACACTACGCCGCCGCAGCTCGGGGGAGCCGGCGTGCAAATTACGGGGTGAAATCACAGTGGCCGTTCGACCGCCAAACCGCTCGCGACTCACGCCACGCTGGCCTGCGCTTCGCCGCTTGTTCGGCAACTCATCGACGGCATCCGCCGGTAACACCGCAACCGGTCGAGTCATCCACGACTACTTCCACCGCAAGGCCCACACCCAGGGTTACACCCTCAGCCATAGCCAACTGCGCGTCATCGACTGCATGGCGCAACACGCCGCAGCGCTGTCGGGCACCTCGGCAAAAACGCTTCCCGGCCTTTATCTGCACGGCGCTGTGGGTCGCGGCAAGAGCTGGCTGCTCGACGGTTTTTTCCAGGCCCTTCCCATTGCGGAAAAACAGCGCCTGCATTTTCATGGTTTTTTTGCGGACCTTCACCAGGGAATGTTCACTCATCGCGATCAACCCGATGCACTGGAAACCACCCTCGACGAACAGCTGCGCGATTGCCGGGTGCTGTGTTTCGACGAGTTTCACGTCCATGACATCGGCGATGCGATGCTCATTACCCGGCTGTTCAAGGCATTGTTCCGCCGACGCATCCTGCTGCTGGTCACATCCAACTACCCACCGGAAGGACTGCTGCCCAACCCGCTGTACCACGCGCGCTTCAAACCGGCGATCGACCTGATCAACGCTCGCATGCAGGTCATGGAGGTCGGCGGCCCCCACGACTACCGCAGTCAGGCGAGAACCCACGCCCAGCAGCTGTTTACCCAAGGCCAGTACGTCTGGCCGGCCACGGTGGCGCAGCGTCAGTCGTTGAACCTGCCCGAACGCGACGCGCCGGCCATTCAACTGCCCGTCGGGACACGCAATCTTCAGGCCCGACACTGCGAAGGGCGAACCATCGGTTTCACCTTCGGCGATCTGTGCGACCACCCCACAGCGGTCATGGATTACCTGGAGCTGTGCCGACGTTTCGATCATTGGTTCATCGATAAACTGCCCAACCTCGCCGAGTGTTCCATCGCCGCCCAGCAGCGCTTCATCAATCTGGTCGACGTCCTGTACGACCAGGACAAGCACCTGATTCTGCTCGGCCAGCGGTCTTTGCGCGAAAGCCTGGGCGGCGATGCCATCGATCTGGCGCGCACGCGCAGCCGGTTGGGGCAATTGGTCGAAGTCAGGGGGCCGTAAGTTTTGTGGTGTCTGTCAGGCCGCCTTCGCGAGCAAGCCCGCTCCCACAGTTGATCGCATTCCAATGTGGGAGCGGCGGTGCGACGATTCGACTTGCTCGCGAAGGCGGCCTGACAGACATCACACATTTGCCGGTATCATGTCGCCCGTTTCCAGGCCTCCGCGCCCTCCTCTCGATCAAGAGTGAATCTGTTCATGGATACCCTTGCCCAACTGCGCGCCGGCCAACTGTCGGGCATCACCCGCCTGGACCTCACCGGCGGCCTGACGGAGTTTCCGCGAGAAATCTTCGACCTGGCGGACTCGCTGGAAGTCCTCAACCTCAGCGGCAATGCCTTGAGCAGTCTGCCGGACGACTTGCACCGCCTGACCCGTTTGCGCGTGTTGTTCTGCTCGGACAATCTGTTCACCGAACTGCCCGACTGTCTGGGCCACTGCGCCGCGCTGACGATGATCGGCTTCAAGGCCAACCGCATCGAGCGCGTGCCAGGTGCCGCCCTGCCACCGTTGCTGCGCTGGCTGATCCTGACTGATAACTGCATCACTGAACTGCCGGCCGAGTTGGGTGAACGCCCGCACCTGCAAAAACTCATGCTGGCTGGCAACCGCTTGCAACGTTTGCCGCAGAGCTTGCGTCATTGCCATCGACTCGAACTGATCCGCATCGCCGCCAATCAGTTGAGCGAGTTGCCCGAGTGGCTGCTGTCCCTGCCCAGCCTGACCTGGCTGGCGTACGCCGGTAACCCGCTGGAGACCGAAGCCGATGCGGCCGCTCTCGAAGCCACGCCCCGCATTCCCTGGTCTGAACTGCGACTGGAGCAGCAACTGGGCGAAGGCGCCTCAGGAGTGATTCATCGGGCCATGTGGGATCGACCGGACCAGCCGGCCACACAGGTCGCGGTCAAACTCTACAAAGGCGAAATGACCAGCGATGGCTCGCCGTTGCACGAAATGAACGCCTGCATCACCGCAGGTTGTCACCCCAACCTGATCCGGGTTGAAGGGCGAGTCGTCGAGCATCCAGAAGCCCAGGCCGGGCTGGTAATGCAATTGATCGATCCGAGCTACCGCAATCTGGCCGGGCTGCCGAGCCTGGCGTCATGCACCCGCGACGTTTACGCCAACGACACCCGGTTCAGCGCTGGCGTGGCATTGCGGATCGCCTGTGGCATCGCCTCGGCAGCCGAACATTTGCACCAGCATGGCATCACCCACGGCGACCTCTACGGCCACAACATTTTGTGGAACGAGCACGGTGATTGTCTGCTGGGGGATTTTGGCGCCGCGTCTTTCCATGCCCTCTCGGACAGCCTTGAAAGCCGTGCGCTGCAACGGATAGAAGTGCGGGCGTTTGGTGTTTTGCTGGGGGAATTGTTGGAGCGGATCGACTCAGGGTTGAGCGATGAAGGTCGTGTGCAGCTGGAGCAATTGCAGCAGCGCTGCTGTCAGCCGCAGGTGCTGGAGCGACCGGGGTTCGCGGAGATTGTGCGAATACTGGAAAATCGGTGACCGCTACGCGGTCATTCGCGAGCAAGTCGAATCGTCGCACCGCCGCTCCCACATTTAATCTCTGTTAATAGCAAAATATGTGTTTAACACAGATAAATGTGGGAGCGGCGGTGCGACGATTCGACTTGCTCGCGAAAGCGGTGTCACTGAAAAATCAAATTACCCCGCCAACCCGACAAACATGTCCTGCACGTCATCGTGGTTATCGAGGCCTTCGAGGAAGGCTTCGACTTCAGCCATCTGCTCATCGCTCAGACCGCTGACCGGGTTTTTCGGCTGGTAACCCAACTTGGCCGACAACACGGTGAACCCTTGCTCGGGCAGGGCTTTCTGCACAGCGTCCAGGTCCGCAGGCTCGGTCAGGAACAGGGTCGTGCCCTCTTCATCACCTGGCTCGAAATCCTGGGCGCCGGCTTCGATGGCGGCCATTTCCGGATCGGCGTCAGGGCTGTCCGGGGACGCCTCGATCATGCCGACATGGTTGAAGTCCCACGCTACCGAACCGGAAGCGCCCAATTGGCCCTTGCGGAACGCAACGCGGATTTCAGCGACGGTGCGGTTGATGTTGTCGGTCACGCATTCAACGATCAGCGGCACCTGATGCGGTGCGAAACCTTCATAGGTCACGCGATGGTATTGCACGGTTTCACCCAACAGGCCCGCGCCTTTCTTGATCGCGCGATCCAGGGTTTCCTTGGGCATCGAGGCTTTCTTGGCCTGCTCGACCACCAGACGCAGGTGTGCGTTGGTGGCAGTATCGGCGCCGTTTCGGGCCGCGATGGTGATTTCTTTTACCAGTTTGCCGAAGATCTTGCCCTTGGCGTTAGATGCCGCTTCTTTGTGTTTAACCTTCCACTGTGCGCCCATTACTCACTCTCTTGATCTATGGCGCCGAGACATCTATTGGCCGACGCATGGCGCAAGTTTATACGCCCTAAAGTTGGCAATCGACCAAAAAATCCACCCTGTTTACCCGCATGACCAATCGACATCTTCACCGGCAGTTGTAGGGCGTTTCTGAAACTTCGATTTGCGGTGACCATAAAGGGCTGTGGTTTCGTACCCTCTGCGCCCGAATTCCATGGCAGAAGCGCGCTCGATGCACAACGACAAGGAAAGTCCCTTCACCCTGACACTTCTCGACGGCGATTTGAGTTTGCAGGTGTTGCAATTCAGTGGCCGAGAAGCCCTCAACCAGCCCTATCGATTCGACATCGAAGCGATCGGCCTCGCACCGGCCATGAACCTCGACCGATTGCTGCAGCAGCCGGTGTTCCTCAGCCTGATGGAGGGCCAGGGAATTCATGGCGTACTTCACAGTGCCAGTCGCGAGCATCGCGGCCCACACCGGATCGGCTACAAACTGGTGCTGGTGCCCTACCTTCAATGGCTCGACCGGCAGCGTTCACGCCGCGTCTTTCATCACCTCAGCGTACCGATGATCCTGCGCCAACTGCTGGAGGAACATGATGTGCCCGCAGGGAGCTATCGCTTTGAATTGTCGAACGAACACTATCCCGTCCGGCCTTTTTGCATTCAGTACGAGGAGAGCGATCTGGCATTGCTGCAACGGCTGTGCGAAGAAGAAGGCATTCACTATCACTTCGAACATCAGCGCGACAGGCATGTGCTGGTCCTGGCCGATGACAGCCTGAGTTTCCCCCAAGACCCCGTCCTTACGCCGTTCCAGGGCAACGCGCCCGACGACACTGACGTGCCGGTGATCAGTGAGTTGCTCCAGCGCCATGACTCGCCGCCCTTTCCCTCACGACTGGAAGCCAGGAACCGTGGCTCGCAAAAACCCGACGAGGGAGCGGCCAACCACGCTTTCGGCAAACCGTTGCCGCTGAGGGTCCGGCCCGCGGCCGAGCACATCCATCGCGATCAGTTGAGCCGACGACAACTGGAACGTCTGCGTTGCCAGCACCTGCAGATCCACGGTCAAAGCAACCAGAGCGCACTGCGCAGCGCACGGATAGTGCAAGTGTCAGAACATCCACTGGCGAATTTCAACGATCAGTGGCTGCTGACCGAAACCCGACATCAGGGCCAACAACCTTCGATTCTTGCCACCGACAAACCCGTCACTGTCCGCCATTACCGCAATCAGTTCACCGCCATTCCCTGGTCAACGGTATTCAGGCCGGCGCTCAAACAGACCAGGCCGAGCATCCCGGGCTATCAGCCCGCCCGGGTGCTGGGCCCTGCCGGGCAGCCGGCGGCGCTGGATGATCGAGGTCGAATACAGGTCGGGCTGTGGCCAACAGCGCAAGCGGATCCGCTTGAATCTGCCGGACTCTGGCTACCGGTGGCCCTTGCAGCGCCGGACGCTCGGATTAACCCGTGCAACCTGCCAACGGGCGGCAGCGACGTCCTGATCAGTTTTCTCGACAGTGATCCGGACCGGCCGGTGCTGTGCGTCGGCATGGGCCATCACCCACGCACCCGGCCTGTTCCCGAGCCACGCCGCGATAGCCACTTGCTGCTCGATTGGCTGGTCAATCGCTCGGACCTCATGCCCTGACACTCAGCCCTTGTCGGCCTTGCCGGCCGCCGCCGCGAACTTCGCCAGACGCACATCCAGATGCCGTGGCCGGCGCCCGTGATCCTCGGCGCGTTCCTTGCGGCGAATGGCGTTGCGCACCATCAGGGAGCCGAGGTAACGAATCGGTTCTGGCGGAAACAAGCCCAACGGTCCGTTGACCAGAGGCGAACGGGTCCAGGCGTTGTCCAGTCCCTGAACCATCGAGGCGAGAATCTGCCCGCCCATATGACACGGGCCAACCCCGCTGCCGGAGTATCCGAAACCATAAAACACGTTGCCGCTGGCACTCATCTGACCGAAAAACGGCAAACCGGTGACCGATCGATCAGACGGACCGTTCCAGGTCGCCTCGACCTTGACCTGGGCAAACGCGGGGAAGAACTCGCTCAGGCTGTGCTGCAACAAACCGGCATAGGGCGATGGCTGATCGAACACCGGCAACATTCGCCCGCCGTAAGCAAAGGTGTTGCCGCCCTTGCCGAGCATGATTCGGCCGTCCGGAGTGTTGTGGTAGTAGTGCACGAAAATCCGCGAATCGAGCACGGTGACGCCGCTGGTCAAGCCGATCTCGTTGAGCAGATCAGGTCGTGGTTCGGTGATCAGCATGTCGCTGGAAACAATCGCCACACTGCGCTCGAACTGTGGAAACGCCCGGGCCATCCAGGCGTTCATCGCCAGCACCACGCGATCCGCGCGAACGGTGCCGTTGCGGGTTTGTATCCCCGCAGGCTTGCCCTCCTGCAACCCAGTCATGGCGGTGTGCTCGTGAATCCTCACCCCGAGTTGTAAGGCCACCCGGCGCAAGCCGCGCACCAGTTTGCCCGGTTGCACGCTGGCCGCCGCCGGGGAAAACCAGCCTTCCAGATGTTTGCTGGAACCGGCCATGCGTTGCACATCGGCCACCGGCCGTTGGTTGAAAGAGTTGATGCCATTGCGCTCCAACGCCGCGATCACGGCATCGGTCGAGCCGCATTGGGCACGGTTGGTGGCGGTGTAGAGCGTACCGTCGAGGCGGTAATCGGCGTCCACCGCGTACTGCTCGCAAAAGGCGCCGATGGCATGGATGCTGCGCTCCGACTCCTTGACCAGTCGCACCGCTTCTTCGACGCCGAACAGCCGTTCAAGGGTGAAGTACTTGGCCGACCACGACAGCGCACAACCACCGTTGCGACCACTGGCGCCGGCGCCGCAGATATCGGCCTCGATCAGCAGCACATCCAGTTCGGGGTTCTGCTCCTTGAGCATGATCGCGGTCCACAACCCGGTGTAGCCGCCGCCGACGATGCAGACATCGGCCCGGGTGTCGCCTTCCAGTGCCGGGCAGGTGTCGGATACATCGGCCTTCAGGGCCTGGTCCAGCCAAAAGGGTCTCATTGGAAATCTCCAGTCAGATGTCCACCCGCTAGCCTGCCGCAGGCGCAGCAAGCCGCGAGGGAAAGGGGTTCAGCTGCGCAGAGGTTTTACAGTCATCCGTTGGTTAGGCACGAAAGCGCTTTCGGCACGCAGGCCAGCCGGGCGGCTGTTCCAGTGCGGGATCAGCACCAGGGCCGAGAACAGCGCGCAGCCGGCGAAGACGATGAACACGGTGACCGAGTCGAAGTAGCCCGGCAGCAATCCGCCGAGAATCGCCCCGACCGAACCGCAACCGTTGACGAAGCCGGCCGCTGTGGCGCCCGCCTTGGCGGTGCCGAAATCGATCGCGGCCGCGCCGCTGATCATCGAGTCCGGTCCATAAAGGGTTAGGCCCATGACGAACAGCAGCGCCACCACCAGCATCACGCTGCCGGTATGCAGGGCGCCCATGAACAACGCCAGGGTCACCGTCAGCGCCAACAGGCTGAGCACACACGCCGGCATGCGTCGGGCGCCAAACAGTTTGTCCGAAGCCAGCCCCAGCAGGATCGGCCCAAGCAACCCGGCCAGTTCAAATGCGGTCGGAATGATTGCCGCGCCGACCTTGCCCACCGAGGGCATCTGCTCGAAGACGATCACCGGCCCCCAGAGCAGAATCGCGTAGCGCGCCGGTTTCAGCAGAAAGTACGCGAGGCCCAGAACCAGCACGGTGCGGTTGCGCAAAATTTCCTTTAACGGTTCCAGAATGCTGATCTTGCTTTGCGCGTCGGCCTCTTGCGCCGTCAGCTGCGGCTCCGGTTCCACCGCCGGCAAGCCAACGTCTTCGGGTTTGTTGCGCTGAAAAATAAAAAACAGCACGGCGACCAGCCCAACCACCGCCGCACTGGAAAAGAACGCCGCATGCCAGGTGCCGATCAGCGTATACGCCCACCAGCCAGCAAACGGCGAAGCCACCAACCCACCAAAGGCGTAGCAGGAACTCCACAACCCCAGCACCCGCCCGCGCTGCTCGGCGGGAAAGAAGCTACCGAGGTTCTTGCACAGCCCGGACCAGCCGGTGGACTGGGCAAACCCTTGAATCAACATGCAGGTAGCGAAGATTGGCAACGTCGCAAAACTGCCCATCACCAAGGCTGCTGCCGCTGAAATCAACAACCCGCCAAACACTACGACCCTTGGGCCAAAGCGGTCGGCCAGGATGCCCCAGGTGAATTGCCCGATGGCATAAGCCGTGAGGTAGATGGCGTCGAGGTTGGCCATGGCCATTTTGTCGAGCATGAAGGTGGGGTCTTCGGCGATCCCCAGTTTTGCCACGGAAAAAGCTTTGCGGGTGAAGTAGAACGCGGCGTAAGCGAGCCAAGTGATCGCGAAGATCTGCACGCGCCAACGCTTGATGGTGCCGATGTGCTTGTTCATGGTGGTTCTGACCTCAGGGTGTGAGTGTGCCGGCAGAAATTGAGAAATAACGCCTGTTTTTTTATTGTTGAGCACTTCGATATCGCGGCTTCCCTTTGGCGATATCGGTCAGATGAGTCCTGCTGTTGCACGCACAGGCTCATGGCCGCCGACGCTGTTCGACTGACCAGTCACCGGGGCTGAGGTGGATAAAAACAATTACTGATTAATAAGTGAAATCGATTTATCGTATTTCCAATATAAGCTCAGCTTGTTACTGGAGGTTTCGATGTCGGTTTCCCACGCCCAGCTCAAAGCCTTCCACGCCGTGGCCGTCCATGGAAGCTTCACCAAAGCCGCCGAGCGGCTATTCCTCACGCAACCGGCGATTTCCGACCAAGTGCGCAAGCTCGAAGAGCGCTTCGGTGTGCTGCTGTTCCACCGCAACAAACGTTCGGTCCGGCTGACGGATTTGGGCGAGCGGTTGCTGAGCATTACTCAACGATTGTTCGTTATCGAGGCCGAGGCGCAGGAGCTCTTGCATGACTCCAGGGCCTTGCAAACCGGCAGCCTGATTCTCGCGGTGGATGCGCCAGTGCATGTGTTGCCGCAGATTGCTCGCTTTTGTGAGCGCTACCCCGGCATCAGCGTGAAGATCGAAACTGGCAACACCGACGAATCGCTGTTCCGGTTGTTCAACTACCAGGCCGATCTGGCGCTGCTGGGCCGGGAGGTGAGTGACGAGCGTCTGATCTCGTTGCCGCTGCGCAACGACCCGATGGTGGCGTTCGTTTCGCGCCATCATCCATGGGCCGACCGCGAGTCGATTTGCCTCGCGGATCTGGATGACACGCCGTTGGTGCTGCGGGAAATCGGCTCGGTGACGCGGCAGACATTGGAAGAAGAAATGGCTCAGGCAGGCTTACGTATCCGCCCGGCGATTCAGGTTGAAGGCCGGGAAGCGGCGCGTGAGGCGGTGGTGGTGGGGATTGGTGTCGGTGTGGTGTCGGCCGCCGAGTTCGGTGCAGATTCCAGGGTTTGCGCGCTGCCGATTACCGACTGCAAACGGCGATTGACCGAGACACTGGTGTGCTTGCGCGAGCAGAGTTCGCGGCGGGTGGTGGCGACGTTTCTGGAGATGGTACGCGAAAGCCTTGTGTAGGCAGGCCCGGCCCCTTCGCGAGCAAGCCCGCTCCCACATTTGACCGAGTTCTTCCTGGAGAAATGCGATCAAATGTGGGAGCGGGCTTGCTCGCGAAGGCCGCGCCTCGGTTTATCGGGCGGGTGCCAAATCGAAAAACGCCTGTATCAAGCGCAAATCCCGCCGCCGCTCCATGCAGCCAATCATGTGTCGGTTAACCAACCCTTCACCCAGAATTGGCACCGCCGCCACCCGCGGGTCATGACTGACCTCCACCGACGACACCACGCCAATCCCCAACTCTGCGGCGACGGCTTCGGTCACCGCCTCGCGACTGTCCAGCTCCAGCAACACCCGTGGACTGACCAACGCCGCCGCGCACGCCTCGTCGAAAGTGCGCCGGGTGATCGAACTCGGCTCACGCAACACCATGATCACCTGATCCAGCGCCTTGAGCGGCACCCCCTTGGACATCTGCGCCCAGGGATGACCGTCAGGCACCAGCGCACAAATCCGTGATTCGCTCAAGTCTTGCAAATGCAGCCCCTTGCGCGGTTCGACCTCGGTCAGCACCGCCACGTCGGCATGCTCCGACAACAACGCCGCCAAGGTTTCCTGAGCATTGCCCAGCCGCAGGTTCACGGTAATGCCGGGATACCGCGCGCGCAAACTGGCGAGCATCGGCATGACCATGTGCGGCCCGTCCGCCGCCACCTCCAGACGCCCGGTCAGCAACTGCCGGTTCGCTTCCAGCATCACTTGCGCTTCTTCGGCCAGACCGAACATTGCCCGGGTGATCGCGGCCAGTTTGGTGCCCTCCTCCGTCAGCTCCACCCGTCGTGCGGTGCGCCGCAACAGGGTGATCTGGTAATGCTCCTCCAGCGCCTTGATGTGCCCGGTGACCGCCGGTTGGCTGATGAACAGTCGCGCGGCGGCCCGGGTGAAGCTGCCCTCGCGGGCCACCGCATCGAATGCGCGGAGCTGGAACAGGTTCATGAATAACCCTCACTGATGGCTGGCATAACAACAAACAATTTGATTGATAGCACAGCAAATTGCAATTTAAGCCCCGTAGCTTCATCCCATCGATTGCGAGGACACGAGAATGAGTACTGCCGAACCCATCCTGCTCACCCCCGGCCCACTGACCACTTCGGCCCGCACCCGTCAGGCGATGATGGTCGACTGGGGTTCATGGGATGACCGTTTCAATCAACTGACCGCCAGCCTGTGCGAACAACTGCTGGCGATCATCAACGGGGGCGACAGCCACCACTGCGTGCCGCTGCAAGGCAGCGGCACATTCGCGGTCGAAGCGGCGATCGGCACGCTTGTGCCTCGCGATGGCAAAGTCCTGGTGCTGATCAACGGCGCCTACGGCAAACGCCTGGCGAAAATCTGCGAAGTGCTCGGCCGCTCCTTCAGCACCTTCGAAACCGCCGAAGACGAGCCGACCACCGCCGCCGACGTCGACCGCCTGCTGCGTGCCGACGCCAGCATTACCCACGTCGCGCTGATCCACTGCGAAACCAGCACCGGCATCCTCAACCCGCTGCCGGAAATCGCCCACGTCATCGCGCAACACGGCAAACGCCTGATCATCGACGCCATGAGCTCCTTTGGCGCCTTGCCGATCGATGCGCAACAGGTGCCGTTCGACGCGCTGATCGCCGCTTCGGGCAAATGCCTGGAAGGCGTGCCGGGAATGGGCTTTGTCTTCGCTTGCAAAGAAGCGCTGGCCAATGCCGCTGGCAACTCGCACTCGCTGGCAATGGACCTTTTCGATCAGCACACCTACATGGCCAAGACCGGCCAATGGCGCTTCACCCCGCCGACCCACGTGGTCGCGGCGTTGCACGAAGCCCTGCTGCAATACAACGAAGAAGGTGGTTTGCCCGCCCGGCATCAGCGCTATGCCAACAACTGCCAGGTACTGCTCGATGACATGGCCAAACTGGGGCTGCGCAGCTTCCTGCCCGCCGCGATTCAGGCGCCGATCATCGTCACTTTCCATGCGCCGAAAGATCCGCGTTACCAGTTCAAGGAATTCTACGAACGCGTCAAGGCCAAGGGTTTCATCCTTTATCCCGGCAAATTGACCCAGGTCGAAACCTTCCGCGTCGGCTGCATCGGCCACGTCAACCAGGACGAGATGCACGCGGCGGTGGCGGCAATCGCCGAAGTACTGCGCGAGATGGAAGTCCTCGAAATCTGATTCACACCGCAATCCCCTGTGGGAGCGGGCTTGCTCGCGAAAGCGGACTGACATTCACCCTTGATGTCGACTGACAGGGCCCTATCGCGAGCAGGCTCACTCCCACAAAAAACAGCGCCTCTATTAGCCAGTTGCCACAGGATTTGATCACCATGAACTATACAAACCCAACCAAACTGCAAGCCGCCATCCTCGACTGGGCTGGCACCGTGGTCGATTTCGGCTCCTTCGCCCCAACGCAGATTTTTGTCGAAGCTTTCGCTGAATTCGACGTCCAGGTGTCCATCGAAGAAGCCCGCGGCCCGATGGGCATGGGTAAGTGGGACCACATCCGCACCCTGTGCGATCAGCCGCAAGTGGCCGAACGTTATCGCGCCGTGTTCGGCCGCACGCCGACCGACGATGACGTCACCGCCATCTACAAACGCTTCATGCCCCTGCAAATCGAGAAAATCGCCGAGCACTCGGCGCTGATTCCGGGCGCGCTGGACACCATCGCCAACCTGCGCCAGCAAGGAATCAAGATCGGTTCCTGCTCCGGCTACCCGAAACAGGTCATGGACAAGGTGGTCGAACTGGCCGCCACCAACGGCTACGTCGCCGATCACGTGGTCGCCACCGACGAAGTGCCCAACGGTCGCCCATGGCCGGCCCAGGCGCTGGCCAACGTGATTGCACTCGGGATCGATGATGTCGCGGCCTGCGTGAAGGTCGACGACACCGTGCCGGGCATTCTTGAAGGTCGTCGCGCCGGCATGTGGACCGTGGCGCTGATTTGTTCCGGTAATGCGCTGGGCCTGGACTACGAAGGTTACCGCGCCCTCGGCAGCGACCAACTGGACAGCGAACGCAAGCGCATCCACGGGATGTTCGAAGGCTCGCGCCCGCACTACATGATCGACACCATCACCGATTTGCCGCAAGTGATCGCCGATATCAACAAGCGTCTGGCCAAGGGCGAGATGCCACAAACCAGCTGATTGCGCCTGTCGCAGCATAAAAAAGCGCCAGTTTCTTAACGGAACTGGCGCTTTTTTGTGGCCAACCACTTGATCCAGAGCATTGCACGCCCAAATAGCCACAGGCAAATCCACCAAAGCGGATTACAGTTAAAGCACACCGTCGAACAAGAGCGGTGGCTCGACCTGACCTGTGAGGAACACCGTATGCCCTGGAAGAATTCCGACTCACGCTACAGCACCGTATCGATCGCGATGCATTGGTTGATGCTGGTCCTGCTGGCGCTGGTTTATGCCTGTATCGAATTTCGCGGGATCTTTCCAAAAGGCAGTGGCGGCCGGACGCTGATCACCGAATCGCACTTCATGCTGGGTTTGTTGGTGTTTGTCCTGGTTTGGCTGCGGCTATTCGCTCGAAGCCTGGGCCCGGCACCGAAAATCTTCCCGGCCTCGCCTCACTGGCAGGTCGTGCTGGCCAAACTGATGCACTGGGCGCTGTATATTTTCATGATCACCATGCCGATTCTGGGCTGGCTGGTCACCAGCGCCAAGGGTCACCAAGTGATGTTCTTCGGCTTCGACTTGCCATTGCTGGTCGCGGAGGACAAGGCGTTGGCCAAGCAGATACAGGGTTGGCATGAACTCGGCGGCACCATTGGTTACTGGCTGATCGGCCTGCACGCCGTAGCGGGGATTTATCACCACTATGTCGTGGGTGATAACACCTTGCTGCGGATGATGCCCAAGCGCGGGTGAGTCCCGCCGCTCACTGGAAACCCCGGCGGCCCTGCAAACCGCCGGTATGGACGAAGATCAGGCGCGTGCCGCTTTCGAATCTTCCCGCTTCTACTTGCTGCTTGAGCGCCAACAGGGCTTTGCCGGTGTACAGCGGTTCGAGGGGAATGCCGCTGGCCTGTTCGGTCTGATCGATGAATTCGAGTAACAGCGGATCGATTTTGGCAAAACCACCACGGCTGGCGCTGAACCATTCATAAGCGCGATCCGGTAAACCCGCTTCTTGCACAATTGATTCGACTTGCTGTGCCACACCATGATTGTCGGGCACCGCCAGCGCGCCATACACCGGATGTTCACCCGCCTCGGCCAGCACCAGACCAGCCAGGGTGGTGCCCGTTCCGCAGGCCAGCCACCAACCGTCGTAGTCGCTCCAGCCCAGACCGTTCAGTTGCTCGCTGACCATTGCCCTCAGCTGCATACAGCCCTTTGCTCCCTGCAAACCGCCGCCACCTTCCGGTACAGGATGCAGGTCGGGATACTGCGCCTGCCATGGCAACCAGAAACCCGGCTCGTTCCGCGCGCGATAACCGCCATAACCCAGCCAATGCAACTGCATGCCGAACGCCTGCAAGTCTTTCACCGTCGGCGTTTCTTGCGGATGACCGCGCAGCAGGCCAACGGTGGTGAAACCAAAACGTTTACCCGCCGCGGCCAATGCATGCAGATGATTGGAGTGGGCACCGCCCAGACTGATGATGCCTTCGGCACCGACCCGGTCAGCGGCTTTCAGGTGCTCGATGAGTTTGAACCACTTGTTGCCGCTGATCAGCGGGTCGATCTGGTCGAGACGCAGGATCGCGACTTCGATGCCAGCGTTGGTCAGCCAGCCGAGATGAAGGGATACGAGGGGGGCCTGGGGTAGCCAATCGGTTGGAGGGGAAAGCATTGGCGCCTGATTGTGCTCGGATAGATCCAGCAGTCTAGCCGCTCAATGGACGCCTTCGCGAGCAAGCCCGCTCCCACAGGGGTTTTGTATCGGTCACAAAATTTGTGAACAACACAGAACCTGTGGGAGCGGGCTTGCTCGCGAAGGCCGTTGGCACGCTAAACCTGGGGGTTACAACTCAGCCGCCAGACGCGAACCCTGGTTGATCGCACGCTTGGCATCCAGCTCCGCCGCCACATCCGCGCCGCCAATCAAATGCACGTTCTGCCCGGCCGCCACCAGCCCCTCGTGCAATTCACGCAGCGGATCCTGCCCGGCGCAGATCACGATGTTGTCCACCGGCAGCAACTGCGGCTCGCCGGTTTCGCCGATGCGGATGTGCAAACCCTCGTCGTCTATCTTCAGGTACTCGACGCTGTTGAGCATCTGTACCTGCTTGTTTTTCAGACCGGTGCGGTGAATCCAGCCGGTGGTTTTACCCAGACCATCGCCGACCTTGGATTTCTTGCGTTGCAGCAGGAACACTTCACGCGCCGGTGCGTGAGGTTCAGCCTTGATGCCGGCGACACCGCCGCGCGCTTGCAGATGCGTATCGATGCCCCACTCCTTCCAGAACGCCTCGCGATCCTGGCTGGTGGCCACGCCTTGTTGAACCAGGAACTCCGAGACATCGAACCCGATACCGCCGGCACCGATCACCGCGACGCGCTTGCCCACCGGTTTGCGTTCAAGGATCACGTCCAGGTAGCTCAACACCTTGGCGTTCTCGACACCCGGAATCGCCGGGGTTCTTGGCGCGATGCCGGTGGCGAGAATGATCTCGTCGTAACCGCCCTCGACCAGTTTCGCCACGTCGACGCGAGTGTTCAGGCACACCTCAACGTGGGTGGTCTGCAGTTTGCGGTTGAAGTAGCGCAGGGTTTCGAAGAACTCTTCCTTGCCCGGCACACGCTTGGCGATATTGAACTGGCCGCCAATTTCACTGGCCGAGTCAAACAGGGTCACCTGATGACCACGCTCAGCTGCCACGGTCGCGGCGGACAAACCCGCAGGGCCGGCACCGACCACCGCGATTTTCTTGATCTGCTGCACCGGCAGGTAATTGAGTTCGGTTTCATGGCAGGCGCGCGGGTTCACCAGGCAACTGGTCAACTTGCCGCCGAAGGTGTGATCGAGGCAAGCCTGGTTGCAGCCGATGCAGGTGTTGATTTCATCGCCACGACCGGCCGCGGCCTTGTTGACGAAGTCCGGGTCGGCGAGGAATGGCCGCGCCATGGAGACCATGTCGGCATCGCCTTCGGCCAGAATCTGCTCGGCCACTTCCGGGGTATTGATCCGGTTGGTGGTGATCAGCGGAATGCTCACCGAGCCACGCAGCTTGGCCGTGACTTTGCTGAACGCGCCGCGCGGCACTTTGGTGGCGATGGTCGGGATCCTCGCTTCGTGCCAGCCGATGCCAGTGTTGATGATGGTCGCGCCGGCCTGCTCGATGGCCTTGGCCAGCGTGACGATTTCTTCCCAGCTGCTACCGCCTTCCACCAGATCGAGCATCGACAGGCGGAAGATAATGATGAAGTTCGGGCCTACCGCATCGCGCACCCTACGGACGATTTCCACCGGCAGGCGCATGCGATTTTCATAGCTGCCACCCCAGCGGTCAGTACGGTGGTTGGTGTGGGCGGCGAGGAACTGGTTAATGAAATAACCTTCGGAGCCCATGATCTCGACGCCGTCGTACTCGGCCTGTTGCGCCAGGGTCGAACAGGTGACGAAATCGCTGATCTGCTTCTCGATGCCTTCCTCGTCCAGTTCTTTTGGCTTGAACGGGTTGATCGGCGCCTGAATGGCGCTCGGGGCGACCTGTTTCGGGCTGTAGGCATAACGCCCGGCGTGAAGGATCTGCATGCAGATCTTGCCGCCGGCCTCGTGCACCGCGCGGGTGACGATCCGGTGCTTGAGCGCTTCTTCCTCGGTGGTCAGTTTGGCTGCGCCGGAGTACACCCCGCCCTCGTCGTTCGGGCCAATACCGCCAGTGACCATCAGGCCAACGCCGCCGCGGGCACGTTCGGTGAAGTACGCCGCCATGCGCTCGAAACCGCCGGGCTTTTCCTCAAGACCGGTGTGCATCGAACCCATCAGGGTACGATTGCGCAGCGTGGTAAAACCCAGGTCCAGCGGGGCCAACAGGTGCGGATAATGAGCGGCGGCCATCGGTAACTCCACATCGAGCGATCACGGAAAAAGTGCAGGAGCTCTACGGCCCCCATCAGTCATGTTGGACAGACTAAGAGTCACACCGCCATCACTCAATGACCGTAACTGACAACTTATTGATCCAAATGTGCAGCGCCCCTTGGCAAGTGCCGGTATGCGCCCTACCCTAGTCGCGAATCCTGCACACGGCCGTTGACCGTTTCCCATGCGCAAACTTCTGTACCTGACCTTCTCCATGGCATTGATTGCTGCCCTTACGACCTACGCCATGTGGGCCGCGGACCGTCCGGTGGGTCATTACCTGTCGGACCTGCGCATCAACCTCGCGGTCGACCAAGGCACACCCGCTGATCGCGGCAATTTGCTGGGCATCCAGCCCGAGCTGTTTCCCACCGACTATCAAAGCCCCGAGCACCTGCACCGCAAGCTGGCGGCTTATTTGCAGAAGGCCCGGGACCAGGGCCTGCTGAATGAAAAAACCATCGTCGTCCTGCCCGAACATGTCGGCACCTGGTTGATGGTCAGCGGCGAGAAAGATGAGCTGTACCAGGCCACCACGCTCAAGGAGGCCATGAACTGGCTGGCGGTCAGCAACCCACTGAAGTTCGTCCGCGCACTGATCAGCGCCGAGGGCGAAAAACGTCTGGACGACGCGCACCTGCGCATGAAGGCCAAAGGCATGGCCAAGGACTACCAGGCGCTGTTTGGTGGTCTGGCGAAAGAATTCCATGTGACGTTGGTGGCGGGCTCCATCGTGCTGCCCGAGCCCAGCATCATCGACGGCACCCTGAAAATCGGCCGCGGCGCGTTGTACAACAGCAGCGTGGTGTTCGGTCGCGATGGCCTGCCAATCGGCCAGCCCCAGCGCCAGATGCACCCGATTTTCGACGAACATGAAGTCATCGCCGCCAACGGCGAGCATACGCTCAACGTCGTCGATACCCCGGCCGGACGCCTGGGCGTGCTGATCGGCAGCGACAGCTGGTACCCGGACAATTACCGCAAGCTCGACGACCAGGGTGCGCAGTTCGTCGCGGTCCCGGCGTTTGTGGTCGGGCGCGGCACCTGGGACAAACCGTGGCGCGGTTACAAGGGGCTGTCGACGCCCGGCTCGGTCAGTCTCAAGGCCGGGGAGCTCAGCGAGGGTCAGGCCTGGCATCGTCTGACACTCACCGCTCAACCGCCCAGCAGCCAGGCAATCGCCGGCATGAGCGTGTTCCTGCGTGGTCAGTTCTGGGATAAGGGCAGCGCCGGTCAAAGTTTTCTCAGCAGCAACGGGCAGCAGTTCGCCGACGGCAATGCCAGTGGCGCGCGCTTGCTGAACCTCTGGTTGTAACCGATGAAACCATTGCCGATGCGCCTCGGTGATCTGTCGGTGGGCTTTGTTCATAGCCTGGCCGACGCCGTGCGCAGCCACGGTGTAGATCCTCAGCCGCTGCTCGAACAATACGGCCTCGACGCGGCTCGCCTCAGCGAAGCGGGCGCCCGGCTCTCGATCCCGCGCTACATGCGCCTGGGCCACAGCGCCATTCAACTGACTGACAACCCGGCACTTGGCTTGCGCATGGGTCAGCTCAGTCGCCTGAGCCAGGTCGGCCTGGCCGGGGTCACGGCCGCTCAAGCGCCAACGGTGCGAGAAGCCGCGCGCTGCCTGATTCGCTTCGAAGCCTTGTATGGCTCCAACTATCGCGGTCAATCGAGTTTTCACGAAGACGCCCAAGGCGCCTGGCTGCGGTTTTATTCCATCAGCCCTTACAACGCCTACAACCGCTTCGTGGTGGATTCGATCATTGCTGGCTGGTTACAGCAGTTGTCCAGCATCAGCCCTGCCCCGTTGCGGGCCGAACGTATCGAGATCGAGTTCGAAGAGCCGGATTACCGCATGGCTTATGGCGTGCTGGGCGACTGCCCGATCCAGTTCGGCAGTGAGCACAATCAACTGCGCTTGAGCCTCGCCAGCCTCGCCCAGCGCAACCCGGAACACTGCCCGAGCACCTGGCGACACTTGCTGCAACTGTGTGAGCGGGAACTGGAGCAACTGACACGCACCCGTAGCCTGCGTGAACGTATCACTCAGTTACTGGGGCCATTGCTCAATGGTGGCCGGGAACCCGACCTGGAAGAAGTGGCGGCACGCCTGAAGCTGCCAACCTGGACCTTGCGTCGCAAACTCGCCGAGGAAGGCACGCAATTTCGCGCGATCCTCAATGACACGCGTCGCGACCTGGCCATGACCTACATCCGCGATACCGAACTGGCGTTCGGAGAAATCGCCTACCTACTGGGTTTTGCCTCAGCCGAAGCCTTTCAACGGGCCTTCAAACGCTGGAGCGGCCAGACTCCCGGCGAGTTTCGCCGCAGTCATCGCCAATCCGCTTGACGCTTACAGCTCGGTAGCGTCTTCGGCCGGTTCCAGCGGGTCCAGTTCAAACGCCTGATACTCGAGCAGCTCTTCTTGATATTCGTCCATTTTGAATCCCCCACAGCTCGTTGAAAAAAACGCCTGAATAAATGACCAGCGCCCCGAGCATAAAGTGCCCACGTGAAAGAAAAATGACGCAGGCACGCCGCTCAGCAGCTACTTAATAAAACGTAGCAGGCGGTCAGGAATTTATCACAGGATTTTTTCGATACGGGCCGTAGGACAACGGCCTGGGTTGACGTGGGTCAATTTAAAAGCGCCGCTGCGGGATCGGTGTCGTCCGACCTGATCCCGCAGCGTCAGAGCACGATTACTCGCCTGATACAGGAATGGCCGAAATAGGCTCGGTGGGTGGAGGCAGGCTTGATTGGGGCGGCGGAGTGACCGTTTCCGTGGTCGATGCCGGCTCGGCGTTCCCGGCCGGAGCAATCGGAGCGGCTTCAGGCGGCGGTGCTATAGGCTCAGAGGCTGCTGGAGCACCTTCGGCAGGCGCCGGTGCAGGTTGTGCCGCAGACGGCGCCAACGGAGCCGGTGCGGCCTTGGCTTCAGGCACGCCGAGATCGGGTTTCGGCTTATCCTTGATGTGCGCGGCCTTTTTCGCTTCCGGCGGCAGGAACAACTCGACCAGGGTGAAGAAACGCTCGTAGAACTTGGGCGACGATACGGTTTCGCTGGCAACCTTGACCATCGAGTCGTCGGACGAACCGATCGGCATCGACACAGAACCCAGCACACCCACACCAACGCTGGCGGAGTTGTTGGTCTTCTTCAGCGCATAACGATCCTGCAGGGCGTTGGCGAACATGGTCGCGTGATGCCCCTCACTGCCGTCATCGGCACAGACCACACTGAAGCTGATCTCCATGTGGGTCTCGCCGGTCTGCTGGAAGCTTTTGTGTCCGCTGACCAGTTTCGGGTCGGCGCTGGTGATGATGTAGCCCTGGCTGAGCAACGCCCGACGGGCGGCTTCGCACGTCTGCGCATCAGTCACCGGGTAACTGCGCGAAAACGTTCCAGAGTCATCGAAGTTCTCATGCTCGTAGATAGGGGCTTTCTTCGACGAGCAACCGGCCGCGGCGGCCAGCACCAACGCCAGCCCTGCAACACGCATGGGAATTGATTTAAACATTGAACATCCTGAGGAAAACGGTCCGGGGCGTATTGTGCAACAGATCGATGCTTAGCGGAGTATCGATTAGTGTCTTAAAACAGTTACAAGTCTACTGACTGTCATTTACAGGAAAAAGTCGCACGGTAAATACCCAGGCGACGGGTAACCCGCGCGGCTTTCGTTTCACCCATAAAAAACCCCAGCCTTTCGGCCGGGGTCTTTGTGCAGCGCAAAACTCAGTCAGGCATCAGAAGCGTTTGATCTCAGCCTGGCTTTCCAGCAGTTTGCGGTAGGCCGCAAAGTCTTGCTGGCCAATGCGCGAAGCGAGGAAGCGACGGTATTGAGCCTTCTCTTCTTCGGTCGGCGCAGCCGCTTCGTTCACGCCGTTCAGACGCACAATCACCAGGCTACCATCGGCCAGGGTCACGTTGCTGAAAGTCGGCTTGTCCTTGGCGACGGGCTTCGGCATGCGGAACAGCGCCTGCAGCACGGTTGGGTCAACCCCTTCCTGGCCACGAGTAGCGGCCTGGGTCACTTTCCAGCTCTGACCGTCGATCGGCTTGTCCAGCGCAGTCTTGCCATCGCGCAGGCTGGCAATCAGCTCTTCAGCCTTGGTCTTGGCGGCAGCACTGGCGTGCTCCTTGGTCAATTGCACGCGAATACTTGCAGCGACGCTTTCCAGCGGCAGTTGCGCAGGCTTCAGGTGCTCCTTGGCGCGCAGCACGATCACGGTTTCCGGATCGAGCTCGATGGCGGTGCTGTTGGCACCCTCATCCAGCACTTCAGGGCTGAACGCAGCAGTGACCACGGCACGGTTGGCCGCAACACCCTCGCCACCTTCGCGGCCGAACGGTTTGGACGTATGAACAGTGAGCTTCAGGTCCTGCGCCGGCTGAGCCAGATCGGAGGCTTCGAACGACGAGTCTTCCAGTTGCTTGGTCGCCTCGACGAAACGCTGCTCGACCTGCTGGGTTTTCAGTTCACGGGTCAGCTTGTCTTTCAGGCTGGCGAACGTCGGCACTTCAGGTGCTTCGACACCCAACAGCTTGATCAGGTGGAAACCGAAGTCAGTGCGGACCGGTGCCGAAACCTGATCCTTGGCCAACGCATACAGCGCTATTTCGAAGGCTGGATCGTAGACGCCAGGACCGGCATAGCCGAGGTCACCGCCGTTGTTCGCCGAACCAGGATCCTGGGAGAACTCCTTGGCCAGGGCTTCGAACTTCTCGCCTTTTGCCAGACGTGCCTGGATCTCTTCGATCTTGGCCTTGGCTTGCGCCTCGGTCACCTTGTCGTTCACTTCGATCAGAATGTGCGCGGCCCGGCGTTGTTCCGACAGGTTCGCGGTTTCTTTCTGATACGCCGCTTGCAGGTCTTCATCCTTGACGCTGACCTGATCAAAGAAGGAAGCCTTCTTCAACTCCAGGTAATCGATGACCACCTGATCCGGCGTCATGAATTCCTTGGCGTGTTCGTCGTAGTAGGCTTTGACTTCATCGTCGGTCAGCTTCACAGCCGCCGGGTCAACCTTGACGTTCAGGGAGGCGAAATCGCGGGTCTGTTTTTCCAGACGGGCGAATGCCAGAACCTGTGCGTCGGTGACAAAACCACTACCCGCCAGACCCGCGCGCAGCTGACCGATCAGCATTTCCTGAGCCAGCATCTGGCGGAATTGCATGCGGCTGTAGCCGAGTTGACGAATAACCTGGTCGAAACGCTCAGGGCTGAACTTGCCATCAACCTGGAATTCAGGCGTTTGCAGGATCACCTGGTCCAAAGCAGCTTCGGAAAAAGCGAATTTCGAGTTTTCTGCGCCTTGCAGCAGCAGCTTGCGATCGATCAGGCCTTTGAGGGCCGATTCGCGCAGCATTTTTTCGTCGAGCAAGGAAGCATCGAAATCCTTGCCCAGCTGTTGCATGAGCTGACGGCGTTGCATATCGACCGCCTGGCTCAGCTCGTTCTGGCTGATTTCTTCGCCATTGACCTTAGCCGCATCATTTTGGTGCGTCGTGGCCTTGAAGATGGCGTCGAAACCGGTCAAAGCCATCAGTGCAACGATGACCCCGATAATGGTCTTGGCAATCCAGCCTTGTGAATTGTCCCTGATATTCTGCAGCATGCGTCCCCCAGAAACGGTTGAACTTCAAAATTAGGCAACCGTGGAGCGTGGGTAGAATCCGGATAGAAGAAAGGCGCATCCGAGGATGCGCCTTCTCGTAACTGGCGGAGCGGACCGATGACTCGAACTTGCGAGCCTCGGCGTCTCGGATCGACGACTTGCCGACTGGACTACCGCTCCGCTGCCAGGTCAGGCATGACCCCGACCCGGATAGGCAAAAACCTGAATCGAACTTAGTTGACAGCTTCTTTCAGTGCTTTACCGGCTTTGAAACCTGGTTTTTTGGCTGCTGCGATTTCCAGCGTCTTACCGGTCTGTGGGTTACGACCAATGCGAGCTGGACGATCAGTGACGGAGAAGGTACCGAAACCAACCAGAACAACAGAGTCGCCAGCCTTGAGAGCGCCAGTGACGGATTCGATTACAGCGTCCAGCGCACGGCCAGCAGCAGCTTTCGGGATATCAGCGGATGCAGCGATAGCATCAATCAGTTCCGACTTGTTCACTCTAAGTCCCCTTATATCTATTTGAGTATGATTCTAAGTTTTTTGGTGAAAGCAAAAACGAGTGCTGAATGGCCTACAGACACTTAAGAGCCGCTTTATAACAAGGGCTCTAAAAAGCTGTCAACAAGCCACCCAGGCAAATGCGTACTAATGCGTGCTAATTCTTTCCTTAGAGTCAGACTCGCGTTTTTCATCCTTGGCGACTATCTCTGGAGCGACATCTGGCAAGGGCTCCGGCGCGTATTGCAGCGCAATTTGCAGGACCTCGTCAATCCATTTAACCGGTTTAATCTGCAGATCTTGCTTGATATTGTCAGGAATTTCCTTCAGATCGCGTACGTTCTCTTCAGGAATGATCACCGTCTTGATTCCGCCACGGTGAGCAGCGAGCAGTTTTTCTTTCAAACCGCCAATCGCCAGCACCTGACCACGCAGCGTAATTTCGCCAGTCATGGCGACGTCCGCGCGCACAGGGATCCCGGTCAATGCCGACACCAGAGCCGTGCACATGCCCACACCGGCGCTAGGGCCGTCCTTCGGGGTCGCCCCTTCCGGCATATGGATGTGCGTGTCGCGCTTCTCGTGGAAGTCCAGGGGAATCCCCAGGCTCTTCGCACGACTGCGAACAACGGTCAGGGCCGCAGTGATCGATTCGACCATGACGTCACCCAGGGAACCGGTCTTGATCAACTGGCCTTTACCCGGTACGACGGCGGCTTCGATGGTCAGCAATTCACCGCCCACTTGAGTCCACGCCAGCCCGGTAACCTGACCGATCTGATCCTGCGATTCAGCCAGTCCATAGCGGAATTTGCGTACGCCCAAGAAGTGTTCCAGCATCTCGGCAGTGACCTTCACCGAGAAGCGTTTTTCCATTGCATGCTCTTTGACCGCCTTGCGGCAAACCTTGGCAATCTGGCGCTCCAGCCCACGTACACCGGCTTCGCGGGTGTAGTAGCGGATGATGTCGCGGATCGCTTCGGCGTCGAATTCCAGCTCGCCTTTTTTCAAACCGTTGGCAGTAATCTGCTTTGGCGAAAGGTATTTGACGGCGATGTTGATTTTTTCGTCTTCGGTGTAACCCGGCAGACGAATCACTTCCATCCGGTCCAGCAAGGCGGGTGGAATATTCATGGAGTTCGAGGTGCAAAGGAACATCACATCGGACAGGTCGTAGTCGACTTCCAGATAGTGATCGTTGAAGTTGTGGTTCTGCTCAGGGTCGAGCACTTCCAGCAACGCCGACGCCGGATCGCCACGCATGTCGCTGCCCATTTTGTCGATTTCATCGAGCAGGAACAGCGGGTTGCGGACGCCCACTTTTGTCATCTTTTGAATCAATCTTCCTGGCATCGAACCGATATAAGTACGGCGATGACCACGAATTTCCGCTTCATCACGCACGCCACCGAGGGCCATGCGCACGAATTTGCGGTTGGTGGCGTGAGCAATCGACTCCGCCAGAGAGGTTTTACCCACCCCAGGAGGACCGACCAGGCACAACACCGGACCACGAATTTTCTTCACGCGTTTTTGCACGGCGAGGTATTCGAGGATCCGCTCTTTGACTTCTTCCAGACCATAGTGGTCTGCATCGAGAATGTCTTCTGCGCGCGCCAGGTCCAGGCGCACTTTGCTCTGCGCCTTCCACGGCACCTGAACCAGCCAGTCAATATACGAACGCACCACGGTCGCTTCGGCAGACATTGGCGACATTTGCTTTAACTTGTTCAATTCACCCTGGGCTTTGGCCAAGGCGTCTTTCGGCAGACCGGCGGCATCGATGCGCTTTTTCAGCTCTTCAATTTCGTTGTGGCCTTCGTCGCTGTCGCCGAGCTCTTTCTGAATGGCCTTCATCTGCTCATTCAGGTAGTACTCGCGCTGGCTGCGCTCCATTTGTTTTTTGACGCGACCACGAATGCGTTTTTCGACTTGCAGCAGGTCGATCTCGGCATCCAGCAACGCCAGAACGTGCTCGACCCGGGCCGACAAATCGATGATTTCGAGGATTTCCTGCTTCTGCTCGATCTTCAGGGCCATGTGCGCGGCCATGGTGTCGACCAGGCGACCTGGTTCGTCGATGCTGTTGAGCGACGACAGGACTTCAGCCGGGACTTTCTTGCCCAACTGCACATATTGTTCGAACTGAGCCAGCAGGCTGCGTACGAACACTTCCGACTCGCGCTCTGGCGCGTCGACTTCGTCGATCAATGAGACTTCGGCACGGCAGTGGCCGTCCACTTCGCTGAAACGCTCAACGGCGCCCCGCTGCTCACCTTCGACCAAAACCTTGACCGTGCCGTCAGGCAGCTTGAGCAGCTGTAGAACGGTCGCAATGGTACCTACGCGATAAAGTGCTTCTTCACCGGGATCGTCGTCAGCAGGGTTTCTCTGAGCCAGCAGAAGGATCTGCTTGTCGCCCGTCATCGCTGCCTCGAGGGCTTCGATGGATTTCTCGCGCCCCACGAACAGCGGGATAACCATGTGCGGATAAACCACAACATCACGCAATGGCAGGAGAGGCAATTCGATGGTTGTCTTCATGATTTCGCCTCTACGGCGGCCATAAGGCCGTAAACAGATGGAAGTGAGCTTGAAACCAAGATGGGGGCTACCTTCAAAAAAAACAAGCTTAAAGAAGGTGTTAAAACGCGCAAAAAGCAAAGGGGCCCGAAGGCCCCTTCTTTATTCCAGCAGCGTGACGCCTAGGCGTCTGGCGCTGCCTTGGCAGCCGGCTCACTGTTTTCGTAGATATACAGTGGCTTGGACTTGCCTTCTATAACGCTTTCGTCGATCACTACTTTACTCACCTCGGACTGCGAGGGAATTTCATACATAGTGTCGAGCAGTACACCTTCGAGAATCGAACGCAATCCACGGGCACCGGTTTTGCGTTCCAGGGCACGTTTAGCGACCGATTTCAGAGCGTCGGCCCGGAATTCCAGGTCCACACCTTCCATCTCGAACAGCTTGGCATACTGTTTGGTCAGGGCATTTTTCGGCTCGGTGAGAATCTGCATCAGCGCAGCCTCATCAAGCTCGTCGAGCGTGGCAAGTACCGGCAGACGACCGACGAACTCCGGGATCAGACCGAACTTGACCAGATCGTCAGGCTCGACTTCACGCAGGGACTCACCGACTTTCTTGCCTTCTTCCTTGCTGCGCACTTCCGCGTTGAAACCGATACCGCCCTTGGTGGAACGGTTTTGAATAACCTTTTCCAGACCAGAGAACGCACCACCGCAGATGAACAGGATGTTACGGGTGTCGACCTGAAGGAATTCCTGCTGCGGATGCTTGCGACCACCTTGAGGCGGAACGGAAGCGACCGTGCCTTCGATCAACTTGAGCAGGGCCTGCTGCACGCCTTCACCGGAAACGTCCCGGGTGATCGACGGGTTGTCAGATTTGCGCGAGATCTTGTCGATCTCATCGATGTAGACAATGCCCATCTGGGCCTTTTCTACGTCGTAATCGCACTTCTGCAGCAGCTTCTGAATGATGTTTTCGACATCCTCACCCACGTAACCTGCCTCGGTGAGGGTGGTTGCGTCGGCGATGGTGAACGGAACGTTCAGCAAGCGGGCCAGTGTTTCGGCAAGCAGGGTTTTACCCGAGCCTGTCGGGCCGATCAGCAAGATGTTGCTCTTGCCGAGTTCGACATCGTCATTCTTTTTGTCACGCTGGTTCAGGCGCTTGTAGTGGTTGTACACCGCTACGGCCAGTACCTTTTTCGCACGCTCCTGACCAATCACGTACTGATCAAGGATGCCGCTGATTTCTTTAGGCGAAGGCAATTTATGCGCGCTGCTTTCGGCCTGGGCTTCCTGCACCTCCTCACGGATGATGTCATTGCACAGGTCGACGCACTCGTCGCAGATAAAGACCGAGGGGCCGGCAATCAATTTGCGCACTTCATGCTGGCTTTTGCCACAGAAGGAGCAATAGAGCAGCTTGCCGTTGTCCTCGCCGTTGCGGGTGTCAGTCATTCGTTCGATCCAAATCCGATAGGCTTGCAACACAAGATGAAGGCTATTGCGGGCTTTTTCAAGCCCGCTGGTGTCGGACGCGCCGACCAAGCCTATTTTGAGCTGCTTATTTTAAGCGGGGCGCTGGCTGATCACTTCATCGATCAACCCGTACTCACGCGCAGCTTCTGCACTCATGAAATTATCGCGGTTGGTATCGCGCTCGATTTCTTCAAGAGTGTGCCCGCTATGCTTGGCCATCAGCGTGTTGAGACGCTCACGAATGAAGAGGATTTCCTTGGCATGGATTTCGATGTCCGAAGCCTGGCCCTGGAAACCGCCCAGTGGCTGGTGAATCATCACACGCGAGTTCGGCAGGCAGTAACGCTTGCCAGCAGCACCGGCCGTCAACAGGAACGCACCCATGCTGCACGCTTGACCGATACAGGTAGTCGACACGTTTGGCTTGATGAACTGCATGGTGTCATAAATCGACATGCCCGCCGTCACCGAACCGCCCGGGGAGTTGATATAGAGATGGATGTCCTTGTCCGGGTTTTCCGCTTCAAGGAACAGCAGTTGCGCACAGATCAGGTTGGCCATGTAGTCCTCTACCGGACCAACCAGAAAGATCACTCGTTCCTTGAGAAGGCGCGAGTAGATGTCATAGGCGCGCTCGCCACGAGCAGATTGCTCGACAACCATCGGGACCAGGCCGCCTGCGGCCTGGATATCAGAGTTCTGCTGAATATACGAATTACGGAACATGCTCTGCAGTCACTCCCAAATAGTTATGTCTTGAATACGCATAAGCCAGCACGAAGGCTGGCTTATGGTGTGTACTTCTTACCGCAAAAACGATCAGTCGGCTTGTGGAGCTTCTACCGGCTTGACTGCTTCTTCGTAAGAGACCGATTTGTCGGTCACGCTAGCTTTCTGCAGAACAGTATCCACAACTTGTTCTTCCAGCACAACCGAACGAACTTCGTTCAGTTGCTGGTCGTTCTTGTAGTACCAAGACACAACCTGCTCAGGCTCCTGGTAAGCCGAAGCCATTTCCTGAATCATTTCACGAACGCGGGCTTCGTCAGGCTTGAGGTCGAATTGCTTGACCACTTCAGCCACGATCAGACCCAGCACAACACGGCGCTTGGCTTGCTCTTCGAACAGCTCGGCCGGCAGTTGCTCAGGCTTGATGTTGCCACCGAACTGCTGAACAGCCTGCACGCGCAGACGGTCAACTTCGTTGGACAGCAGAGCCTTAGGCACTTCGATCGGGTTGGTGGCCAGCAGACCGTCCATTACCTGATTCTTGACCTTGGATTTGATCGCCTGACGCAGTTCACGCTCCATGTTCTTGCGAACTTCGGTGCGGAAGCCTTCCAGGCCCGTTTCCTTGATGCCGAATTGAGCGAAGAATTCTTCGGTCAGTTCTGGCAGTTTTGGCTCGGAAACAGTGTTCACGGTTACGGTGAACTCAGCGGCTTTGCCTGCCAGGTCGAGGTTCTGATAGTCCTCAGGGAAGGTCAGGTTCAGAACGCGCTCTTCGCCAGCTTTAGCGCCAACCAGACCGTCTTCAAAACCAGGGATCATGCGGCCGGAACCCAGAACCAGCTGAGTACCTTTGGCGGAACCGCCAGCGAACACTTCACCGTCGACCTTGCCAACGAAATCGATGTTCAGCTGGTCTTCGTTTTGAGCAGCGCGATCGGCTACTTCAAAACGGGTGTTCTGCTTGCGCAGCACTTCCAGCATTTTGTCCAGATCGGCATCAGCCACGTCAGCGCTCAGGCGCTCAACCGCGATACCTTCGAAACCGGCAACGGTGAACTCAGGGAATACTTCGAAAATCGCGACGTATTCCAGGTCTTTGCCGGCTTCCAGCGATTTCGGCTCGATCGAAGGAGCGCCAGCCGGGTTCAGCTTCTGCTCAACGACAGCTTCGTAGAAAGAGGACTGGATCACGTCGCCGACCGCTTCCTGACGTGCATCAGCACCAAAACGGCGCTTGATTTCACTCATTGGCACTTTGCCTGGACGGAAGCCAGCAATCTTGGCCTTTTGGGCAGTCTGCTGCAGACGCTTGTTGACCTGAGTCTCGATGCGCTCAGCCGGCACGGTGATGCTCATGCGGCGCTCAAGAGCAGAAGTATTTTCAACAGAAACTTGCATGGATATTCCTCGTTGCACAGACGTTAGCCGGCCGTTTCCGACCCCAGAATCAAGGGCATGCATTCTAGTGGGTCAAACTCAAGAAGTCACCCTACTGAAAACGGGTAAAAAAGCAGCAGGCAATTTATAGGCGGGGACAAACGGTTGTGCCTCGCCCTGTTAGCAAATACAGCCAATCATGCCAGGGCTCTGCACCAATCCTTCTATATATAGAAGGCATCGGCAATCCATCCCTGACAGTCGACCCCACAAGGGGACCAACGGGCGAATCAGCATCATCGAGAAACATAAATCCGACGATCCGAGCCACCCTCTCGACCCAGAACCTGCGGCCGCTTTGAAAATCCAGACTTCTAAAACAAAAACGGCGCAGCCCTTTTCAGGTGCTGCGCCGTTTTCTGCTATTAAATAGCTGTTTGTAATGGTGCGGACGGAGAGACTCGAACTCTCACACCTTGCGGCGCTGGAACCTAAATCCAGTGTGTCTACCAATTCCACCACATCCGCATCAAGCTTTTAAAGCAAAGGCGCCAGACTGTTAATCTGGCGCCTTTCTAAATATGGGGTGGACGAAGGGGATCGAACCCTCGACAACGGGAGTCACAATCCCGTGCTCTACCAACTGAGCTACGCCCACCATATTGCCATGTTGCGTTACTTGTGCCAAAGCTGCCTAATGGCGCACCCGGCAGGACTCGAACCTGCGACCATCCGCTTAGAAGGCGGATGCTCTATCCAGCTGAGCTACGGGCGCCTTGTTAATCTGTATTCTTGGACGATTACAAACTAAGTGCTTTCAGTCTCACCGAATTAAACATCAACTCTGCTCGACCTTCTTAACCAGTGCTAGGCTGTGCCCGACAAGTGCGACGAATGTTATAGGTGACCCTGAAGGTCGTCAACTCTTTTTTAAAAAAAATTCATTTAATTAAAGGGGTTAGGGGAATTTGCAGACCAAGCGCCTTTGCCCTCACCTCATGACATGCGAGAATGCGTTCTCTTTTTTTCCCCTCTCGATGGTTAATCACGCGCAATGACTGCACAACTAATCGACGGCAAATCGATCGCCGCCAGCCTGCGCCAGCAGATCGCCAAACGCGTCAACGAGCGTCGCCAGCAAGGTCTGCGCACGCCCGGCCTCGCGGTGATCCTGGTCGGCAGCGATCCCGCCTCTCAGGTTTATGTCTCGCACAAGCGTAAAGACTGTGAAGAGGTCGGCTTCATTTCCCAAGCCTACGACCTGCCTTCCGAAACCACTCAAGAAGCACTGACCGATCTGATCGATCGCCTGAACGACGACCCGGCAATTGACGGCGTTCTGCTTCAGCTTCCTTTACCTGAACACCTGGACGCCTCCAAATTGCTGGAGCGCATTCGTCCAGACAAGGACGTCGACGGTTTCCACCCTTATAACGTCGGTCGCCTCGCCCAGCGTATTCCGCTGCTGCGCCCGTGCACCCCTAAAGGCATCATGACGTTGCTGGAAAGCACCGGTGTCGATCTCTACGGGATGGACGCAGTGGTTGTCGGGGCCTCCAACATTGTTGGCCGCCCGATGGCAATGGAATTGCTGCTGGCCGGCTGCACCGTGACCGTCACCCACCGCTTCACCAAGGATCTGGCAGGCCACGTCGGTCGCGCCGATCTGGTTGTCGTCGCTGCCGGCAAGCCGGGCCTCGTCAAAGGCGAGTGGATCAAGGAAGGCGCGATCGTGATCGACGTTGGCATCAATCGCCAGGAAGACGGCAAACTGGTCGGTGACGTGATCTACGACACCGCCCTGCCCCGCGCCGGCTGGATCACTCCAGTCCCGGGCGGCGTTGGCCCGATGACTCGCGCTTGCCTGCTGGAAAATACATTGTACGCAGCAGAGACACTGCACAGCTGATTCCACCGGCGACGTCGAACACACCAGAAACCCCGCCATTGGCGGGGTTTCCTGTTTTCAGACGCAGCTCAAGTAATGCCCCTTAAAGACTGCAGGTCAGAGAAGCAGCGAAAACCCCATACCGTCCTAGACTGATACTCGAATCATCCTCATAAACCATAAACCATAAACCATAAACGCGAATCGGGAAGTACGCGCAAAGCCTGGAAGGCATCACGCATGAATCCTCCGAACCTGACTGGACATCGCTTTTTCGTTTTCTCTGGAAAACTGGCTGGTTTGCTTTACAGCCTCTGCTGCTACTTGTTTTTCCTGCTGACCGTTCTCTATCTGATCGGATTTCTCGCAGGTATCGGAGTCCCCAAAGATATCAATTCAGGACCCGGCATCACATGGCCTCTGGCGGTGCTGGTTGATGCCATTCTGATCACGTTGTTCGCCGTACAACACAGTGGCATGGCGCGAAAAACCTTCAAGCGATGGTGGATGAGGTTCATCCCCGCCACGCTCGAGCGCGCTACCTACGTACTCTCCAGTTGCCTGGTGCTCACCTTGTTGTTTGTGCTTTGGCAGCCTATCGCAACGCCCATCTGGAACGTCGAATCGCCCTGGGGCAAAGGGCTGCTCATCTCACTGTTCTGGCTAGGCTGGGGCATCGCGCTATTGGCAACCTTCCTGATCAGCCACTTTGAGCTATTCGGTGTGAAGCAAGCGCTTGATGCCTGGCGCAAGCGGATCCCCGAAAAGCCCATCTTCAAATCGCCATGGCTCTACAAACTTGTCCGCCATCCCTTGTACGCAGGCTTCCTGATTGCATTCTGGGCGACGCCCGAAATGACCGCCGGGCATCTTCTGTTTGCGATACTCAGTACCAGCTACATCCTGATCGGCGCGCACCTGGAAGAAAAAGACCTGGTCGATTCACTTGGAGAGGTATACCAGCGCTATCAGCAAGAGGTCGGAATGCTTGTGCCCAAACGGAATCAGACCAAAAGGCGCTGAGCACAAAACCCACCCGCAATCTCTCAGGCATCCACATTGCCTGAGACTAAACCTGGCATAAGTATCTCCCTCCCACACCTTCGCCTCATTTTTTTCATATAAAGCACTCGCCATACAGGCAGCTAGCGCTTTCGTAGCTCATACTCCTAAAATGCGTCGTTTTTAAAGAAACAACCCGTTACAAAACGGCTTATCCACACCTAACGAGTCTGCCAGCGTGAAAATCCGTCTTTCCATCCTGAGCCTATTTTTTGCATTTACAGGGACTTTCACCACGCCAATAGCCAACGCTGCCGACACCACTTCGGCGCCGCGAGATACGTCATCACTGAAGATCGCCTCCGGCAGCGCATTGCTGATGGATCTGCAGACCAATAAAGTCATCTATGCCAGCAATCCTGACGTGGTGGTGCCAATCGCGTCCGTCAGCAAACTGATGACCGGCCTGGTCGTGGTTGAAGCCAGACAGAACATGGACGAATTCATCAACATCAACATCAGTGACACCCCGGAAATGAAAGGTGTGTTTTCCCGGGTCAAACTCAACAGCGAAATGCCGCGCAGGGAAATGCTGCTGATTGCCCTGATGTCCTCGGAAAACCGCGCTGCCGCGAGCCTGGCCCATCATTATCCGGGTGGCTACGTCGCGTTCATTGCCGCAATGAATGCCAAAGCGAAAGCACTGGGCATGACCAGCACGCACTTCGTCGAACCCACCGGCCTCTCCCCTCGCAACGTGTCCACGGCCCGCGACCTGAGCAAACTGCTGATCGCTGCGCACAAGTACCCACTGTTGACTGAGCTGAGTACGACCAAGGAAAAAACCGTCTCGTTCCGCAAACCCAACTACAGCCTGGGTTTCCGTAACACCGACCATTTGGTCAACAAGCCGAACTGGGACATCAAGCTGACGAAAACCGGCTTCACCAACGAGGCAGGTCACTGCCTGGTGCTGGTCACCAGCATGGGCAATCGCCCGGTTGCGCTGGTGATCCTCGACGCCTTTGGCAAGTACACGCATTTTGCCGATGCCACTCGCATCCGCAGCTGGGTTGAAACCGGCAGGGGCACGAACGTGCCGTCTGTAGCCTTGCAGTACAAGTCCGACAAGAATCTCAAGCATCGTCAGAGCGGCGTGGTTGAAGCGTCAAAATAAGTAAACGACAAGCAAAAGAAAGCCCCGATTATTCGGGGCTTTTTTCGTCCGGCGTCAGTCATTGGGCAGCGGCATCTGGTCGTCATCCGGAATGCCGTCCCCGGCACTCGGATCTCTCGTGCGGTGGGGATGTTCCGTTGGCACAACCATTGGCCGCGCCAAGGGATCCCTTAACGGATCGTTCGGATCCATCACGGGGTCAACACCCTCTTGCGGCGTGGTTGGAACGCTGTCCGGACGTTTGTCGTCAAAACTCGAATCGGTAGACATACGCACCTCACTCAGGCTCAGGGTTTCAGATTGGCAAGTGGATCGTAAGGCTTCGCGGGAGCCTTGGTATTGTCGCCCGGCTTCACATCCCTGGGCGCCTTGGCAGGTCCGATGGGGTCGACCTGAGGATCGGCGAGGTCTGGCGAATCGGGATCGAAGCCCAATTCATCACCCGAAGAATGCTCAGACGAATGTGGGCCGACAGGGGTAGTGGAATGTGCCATGGGCGCCTCCTTTGAGTCCGGCCCGGAAAAAACCAGGCCCTAATCCATTAGAGGTCGGCAAAGTGCAAGGGTGCCCGACAAATGACGAACGGACTTATTGCGCGTTCAGCGCTTTCTTCGCCGTGGCGGCTGCCTGCTCCTGACCTGCCTGGGCAAGGTCGCTCGCGGCCTTGAGCCATCGCTGTTGATCGACATTGGCCGGCAGTTGATTCGGCTTCTGAATCAGCACGGCCCAGCCACCGGCATCCTTGAGCGCCGATTCAAACGAACCGAAGCCCATCAACTCCCGATGATTCATGCCCGAGCGCAGCAGCACTGTCTGCTTCTGGCGGTTGTACCCGGCAAGAATGGCGTAACGCGGTTCAGCCCAGAACGCCGAGCCTTCCGTGAAACGCACCATCACCGGGTAACCGGCCGCAACCTGGGTCAACAGGGCAGGAAGATTGCTGTCGAGGGGATAGACGACCATGCCGTACTCGCGAGCGAGGTTTTGCATGTTCTGCTGCAACTGGGCTTCGGCTCCCGGCAAATGCAACGGTTTTTCGAGCAAGCCTGGCGTAATCACAATGCCTTGCTGGGACAACATGCTGGCCAGCACTTGCGGCCCACTCTGATTCGCCACGCCACGGTAGAACGTACCACTGAGCTCGACTCGCTCCGGCAGGCGCTTGATTTCAGGTGCCACACTCCCCGCGCAGCCAGCCAGACCTGCTACGCAGCCAACGACAAGCACTAAAGATCGAACTCGAGAAAATACCCGCACCATCATCACTCTCTTGATTTGGACGCCAGGTATTCGCGCTCCCGGCTTGGCCGTCGATCATAGGACGCCGCGCGGCAACGGTATAGCCTTAACCGGCAGATGACGGGATTCGATAGAGCGAACTGATTGGTGACAGCTGACCTTTGGTCAATAGCCTGAAACACAGCAGCGACTAGACTGTCATTTGCAAAGAGTGTGTGCCCGCAGCAGGGCGAAGAGGAGGCACTGATGAGCCTGACAATGACCATTGTGATGTTGATTTCTGGCTGGCTGGCCGTTGCCGCCGCCATGTTATGGGGGGTCCTGCGCATTACCCGCCGGCACCATCATCCGGCTCAGTCGACGCCAGTGGCGAAACCCGATAAAACCGCAGAACAGCACGCTACCGCGCACTGACCGACACCTCTTGGGTCTCCAGACAAAAACGGCCGCCTGGGCTCTTTCGAGCGCAGGCGGCCGTTTCGTTTAGCGCCAGTTAAGCTTCAGCGGCTATTCGCTTCTGCTTCGCCCGTCGCGACATCATGTTCAAACCCTCGATCGTCGCCGAGAACGCCATGGCCGCATACACGTAGCCTTTCGGTACATGGGCGCCGAAGCCTTCGGCGATCAGCGTCATGCCGATCATGATCAGGAAGCCCAGTGCCAGCATCACCACCGTCGGGTTGTCGTTGATGAACTTGGCCAGGGGATCAGCCGCCAGCAACATCACCAGTACCGACACCACCACCGCGACGATCATGATCGGCAAATGCTCGGTCATGCCGACAGCGGTAATGATGCTGTCGATAGAGAACACCATGTCCAGCATCAGGATCTGACCGATCGCGGCGGCAAAGCCCAGGGTCACGGTCGAGGTGGCCGACGTTGGATCTTCCGGCGCCGGGTCCATGCTGTGATGAATCTCGGTGGTCGCCTTCCACAACAGGAACAGGCCGCCGGCGATCAGAATCATGTCCTTCCAGGAGAACGTCTGGCCGAAGATATCGATCACAGGCTCAGTCAACTGGACGATGAACGCGATGGTGCTCAGCAGCGCCAGTCGCAGGATCAGCGCCATGCCGATACCAATGCGCCGCGCCTTCTGCCGGTGCTGCTCGGGCAGTTTGTTGGTCAGGATCGAAATGAAGATCAGGTTATCGATGCCGAGCACGATTTCCATGACGATCAACGTCGCCAGGGCGACCCAGGCGGTGGGGCTTGCAGCAAGTTCTAAAAGGTATTCCATGGGTCAGTCCTGACTCGTTTAAGACGGTTTAGATTTCCTGGGACGACGATTCGGTTTTATCCGTTTCCTTGCCCGGTTGTTCTTTCTTGCTGATCAGCCCGCCAGTGGCATCACTGATTGCCTGCTCTGCGGCTTTGTGGGTGTCGTCGATCGCTTGTTTAGCGGTTTCGGCAGCCTTGTCCATCAGTTGCTGGGCGCTTTTTTCGGCCTGGTCACAACCGGCCAATACCAGCAAAGACGTGATCAGCAGTGCCGTGGTTTTAAGCTTCATGATGCTTTCCTCGATAAAACAGACAGAGCGAAAAGGCCACCCGTCGATAGCGGGGCATTCTAGGGAGGCAAACACTTCAGGAAAATTCGTATTTTTAGCGGTTATACTTCGGTTTTAACGAACTGTAGGTCGCCATGCTCAACTATCGACAGCTGCATTACTTCTGGGTGGTGGCCAAGACCGGCAGCATTGTGCGCGCCTGCGAGCAGCTGAACCTGACGCCGCAGACCATCAGCGGGCAGATTTCCCTGCTCGAACAAACCTATGGCATCGAGCTGTTTCGCCGAGTTGGCCGGCAGCTGGAACTCACCGAAGCCGGCCGTCAGACCCTGCCCTACGCCGAGCAAATGTTTCAGCTGGGTGGCGAACTGGAGCTGATGCTGCGAGCTCAGCCCAACGAACAGCAGATTCTGTTTCGGGTTGGCGTGGCCGATGTGGTGCCCAAATCCATCGTCTATCGCCTGATCGCGCCGACCATGGAATTGAGCGAGCCGCTGCGTATCACCTGTCGCGAAGACAAACTCGAACGCCTGCTCGCCGACCTGGCGATCCAGCGGCTCGACCTGGTGATCTCCGACAGCCCGATGCCCTCGCACCTGGACATCAAGGGCTACAGCCAGAAACTCGGGGAATGCGGGATCAGCTTCTTCGCCACGGCTGAACTGGCGGCGCAATACGGTCAGGATTTCCCCCGCAGCCTGCACGGCGCACCGCTGCTGATTCCAGGGCCGGAGACCGTGGTGCGCAGTCGCTTGCAGCGCTGGTTTGCCGAGCAGCAGATACAGCCGCGCATCGTCGGCGAGTTCGACGACAGCGCCTTGATGCAGGCTTTCGGCCAATCCGGCAGTGGGATATTCATCGGCCCGAGCGTGATTGCCGATGAAGTGATACGCCACGGCGTGGAATTGATCGGCCAGACCGATGCGGTGACCGAGTCGTTCTACGCCATTTCGGTGGAACGCAAGGTCAAGCACCCCGGCATTGTCGCCATTACCGAAGGTGCCCGACGCGAGCTGTTCACCGAGATGTGAGGTGTCAGGCGCAGACTTCGCGGGGCTTGAAAGTCATCAGCGCGATGGCCAGGAGGATCGAGGCGAGGATAAAAGCGGCCGCCGCGAAACCAAGTCCTTGCAGGCCTACACCATCGATGACCCTGCCGCCGATCATGGCGCCCAGGCCGATCCCCAGGTTTGCCCCGGCAATGTTCAGCGACGCTGCGAACGCTGGCGCTTCGGGTGCAGCCTTCATCAAGCGCACGTGGCTGACCAGGAACAACGCCGCTTGAGTCACACCCCAGATCCCCATTGCCGCTGCCAGACCCAGCGGCGAATGAATGTTCGGCACCAACGCCACCAGGCCGGCGATCATGAACGCGCAGAACATCATCGAAGCCATCAACGGATGACGATCCACCGCGCGGCCGCCCAGCGAGTTGCCGATCAAGCCGACCGCGCCGAAGCCCATCAGGCACCAGCCGACCACCGTGCCGTTGAAACCGGCCAGGCGCTCAAGAATGTCCGCCAGGTAGGTGTAGGCGGTGAACATGCCGCTAAACACCAGGACCGACAGCAGCACATGCCCCACCATCAGTGGGCTGCGCAGGATCTTGAACTGCGAGCGGAAACTGACTTGATGCTGATGCAGATTGGTTTTCGGCAGGTAGATAAACAGCAGCAACGCCTTGGCAAACGCAATTACCGCGAGAATGCCGAAGGCACTGCGCCAGCCGAACGCATCGGAGATCAATGTGCCCACCGGAATGCCGAACACGGTGGCGCAGACAATTCCGAAACCGATCTTGGCGATGGCGCGACCGGCGTAGTCCGGGCCGACGATGTCCACCGCGGTTTCACTGGCCAGCGCCCAGAACACCGGCAGCCCCAACGCGGGGATCAACCGGGCGACGGACATCACCCAGATGTTCGGCGCAAACGCCGCAAGTGTGTTGGCCAGACCGAACATGATCAGCACCGAGATGAACAATTTGCGGCGCTCGAACCTTGCGAAATAGGCGGTCAGGAACGGCCCGAATGCGGCAACCGTGAAGGCGAACAAAGTCACCAGCAAACCCGCCTGGGGGATGCTGACTTCAAGGTCTCGGGCGATCGCCGGCAACAGGCCGACGATGATGAATTCCGTGGTCAGCACCGTGAAACCGGCAGCGGACAACAGAAGGATGGGCAACAGCATGCAGAACTCCAGAAAACGACGACACCAGCGATAGCCCGAAGGCCCACTGGCATGACTTGAAAATGAGGATGGCGAATCTTAACAGAGTGTTTCCGATCAGGGTTGCACGAACCTGCCGATCTTGTTGACCACGCGGGCGGCAGATCGTCACAGGTCTGAAGGATGAAGACTACGCTGTGATAAAGTCCGCGCCCTGCGATACGTACACCCTGTTCATCGGCCATTGATTGGCATTGATGTCGCGATACCCCCGCACCTAATAAAATCAGAGATGCCGTTTTATGACCGCTTCATCCCCTTCGCTATGGTTACGCCTGAAACGCTTGAGCCTGGTCACACAAATCATCATCGGCCTGATCGCCGGGATTGCCCTGGCCCTGTTCGCGCCGGAGGTGGCGAAGGCCACCGCATTCATCGGCAAAGTCTTCGTATCGGCGCTTAAAGCTGTCGCGCCGATTCTGGTGTTCGTGCTGGTCATGGCCTCCATTGCCAACCACAAGCACGGCCAGGAAACCCACATCCGGCCAATTCTGTTTCTGTATCTGCTGGGAACGTTTGCGGCGGCGGTGGTGGCGGTTGTCGCCAGTACGCTGTTCCCGTCGAGCCTGGTGCTGGCCACTCACGACGTTGCTGTCACCGCGCCAGGCGGTATCAGTGAAGTGCTGCAAAGTCTGCTGTTGAGCGTGGTCGACAACCCGGTCAGCGCATTGATGAATGCCAACTTCATCGGCATTCTGGCGTGGGCGATTGGCATGGGCGTTGCCATTCGCCATGCCGGTGACACCACTCGCGAAGTGCTCGGCGACTTGTCCAACGGCGTGACCCTGATCGTGCGCTTGGTGATTCGTTTTGCGCCGCTGGGCATTTTCGGCCTGGTGGCTTCGACCCTCGCTACCTCCGGTTTCGGCGCCTTGATCGGCTATGTGCATCTGCTGGCGGTGCTGCTGGGCTGCATGCTGTTTGTGGCGCTGGTGATGAACCCGGTCATTGTGTTCTGGAAACTGCGTCGCAACCCGTATCCACTGGTGATCACGTGCTTGCGCGAAAGCGGCATCACTGCGTTTTTTACGCGCAGCTCGGCGGCGAACATTCCGGTCAATCTCGAATTGAGCAAGCGCCTGGGCCTGCACGAAGACACCTACTCGGTCTCGATCCCGCTGGGCGCGACCATCAACATGGCGGGCGCGGCGATCACCATTACCGTACTGACCCTGGCGGCCGTGCATACGTTGGGCATCGCCGTGGACATTCCGACCGCCATCCTGCTGAGCATCGTCGCGGCGATCTGTGCCTGTGGCGCTTCGGGCGTGGCGGGCGGCTCGTTGCTGTTGATTCCACTGGCGTGCAGCCTGTTTGGCATCCCCAGTGAAATCGCCATGCAGGTGGTGGCCGTCGGGTTCATCATCGGCGTGCTGCAGGACTCGGCGGAAACCGCGCTGAACTCCTCCACCGACGTGCTGTTCACCGCGGCGGCGTGCCTGGGTGAAGACGAGAAAGCCCAACGGTTGGCGTAACAATGTACTTGTAGGAGCACGGCTTGCCGACGATGGCGTACTTGAGATCGCCATCGCCGGCAAGGGCTAGGCGCCCCCCCCAGCTCCTCCAGAGAGCCAACAAAAAGCCCGCCAAGGCGCGAACCTTGGCGGGCTTTTTTACGTCGGGAGGTTTAGAACGCGCCCATGTAATCGCGCTTGCCCACTTCCACACCGTTGTGACGCAGCAGTGCGTAGGTGGTGGTGACGTGGAAGAAGAATTGCGGCAGACCGTAGCTCAACAGGTAAGCCTGGCCGGTAAAGCGCTTCTCTTTCGGCGTGCCCTGACGGGTGATGATTTCGATGCCTTCCTTGCCGTCGATCTGTTCCGGTTTGATCTCGCCGATGAAGGCCAGCACTTTGGCGATCAGCGCTTGCAGCTCAGCGAAGGTGGTTTCGGTGTCGTCGTACTTTGGCAGTTCAACTTCGGCCAGACGCGCGGAAACGCCCTTGGCGAAATCAACGGCGATCTGCACCTGACGGACCAGCGGGAACATGTCCGGGTACAGACGGGCTTGCAGGAAAGCATTCGGGTCGATGTTCTTGGCAGTGGCGTGGGCTTCGGCCTTGTTCAAAACGTCGCTCAGGGCGTTGAGCATTTGCTTGAAAACCGGAACGGAAGCGGCGTACAGAGAAATAGTCATGGCAGTCTCGTGTTGTGACAGGAGGGAAACGTGGGGCGATTATAGCCATGCACGGTCCCCTGCGGCGGGTCTTTTATCCGCAAGGGGAAACGCAGCGCAAGCTCTGAACGAGCTGCGCAAGTGTGTCCCCCGCCGGCATGAAAACCTCAAATTGATCAGTGTTTTTCTGCACTCGCCGACAGACCGGCCTTCGTTTGGGTGAACCGGTAAAACAGGTTGGGCTCGCTCACAATGTAAAGCTCGCCTTTATTGTCCATGGTCATGCCTTCGGCTTGCGGCAGCGTACGCTTGAGGTCACCCGCCAAGGCGCGCAGGGAGAGAATACTGACGAAGTTACCCTGCTGGTCCAGTTCGGTCAGGTTGCTGGACTCTTCGCTTAGCAACAGTAAGTGGCCGGTCCGAGGATCGTAGTAACCCTCGGAAAGGTCTTTGCTGAAAACGCCGCGGTCGACCCAGGACGTCAAGTCCTTGATACGGATCTGCATTCGGTTGCCAATGGAGCCGAGCATGCCGGTGATTGAGTACAGTTGCCGCGGATCACGCTCCTTGATGGCGAAGATGCGGTCATTGGCCGGGTCATAGGTCACACCTTCAAACCCCTTGTTATGCGCGCTGAGGTTGATCTCAATAGCGAGTGATTCGGTTTGATCCGCACGGATGGGTCCAGCGGTCTCCGGCAGGGTAAAAATGTGCAACCGCTGCTGCCGTTCATCAACGATGACCACCCGCCCTTTGCCCATGTAAGCGATGCCTTCGGTGTCCTCGAAACCGATCAATGGGTAGCGTTCGATCAAATCGCCATCACGGGTCAGCGCCAGAATTTCCATAGGCACACCATTGGTGATACCCAGAATGCGGTCGTGATCAGGGTCATAGGCGAGACCGGACATATCAGTGATGCCCGGGATCGGTTTGCCTTCGACCGCGACCTTGTAGTCTGGCAGCCAGATATTTTTGTCTGGCGCCTGATTGCCATACCAACTGTTATGCCAGTGCGCGTACAACTGCCCGGGCCAGCTAAAATGAACGGAAACCACGCTAACGCCGACCAGTGCGGCGATCAGAACAATTCCAGCCTTCCTTGCCTTGCTCATACTTTTTCTCGATCCCAGGTAAATCGATAGACATTCACGGGTTGTCCCGGATGGCATTGGCCGTTATCGGCATCGGCGCCGACGATCGACCATTGCGCTCGGGAGGTTTCGCCCAACTCACGCGCGGCCTGAGGATTGAAACACTGGCTCAACAGTTCGTCGGGGACCAAGGCATACGCCTGAGGGTGTTCGCGCAACCACAGTGCCGCCTGCTCGACTGTGGAGCCGACCATCCCGAAGTGCACGATCGGTTGTCGCGCGAACAGCCAATGGCCCTCGCGCCAATTGACCAACACCAGGTCGGCGCCGTGGGTCATGGTCGCCGCTTGCGCCATGATCGCTTCGTGAGGGTTGGGACCGTCCTTGATCGGTTCGATGAAACCGCGGGCAATCCAAAGCGCAAACCAGGTCACGACCAGCGCCTGGAATACCCGCCGACCGCGCGGACGCTGACTGAACCAGCGTCTGAGTAACCAGGGAATCAGCGGTGCAGCCACCAGCACCAGCCCGGGCAGCGCCGGGTAGATGTACAACTTGCGCTTGCCGCTGCTGATACAGAAAAACAGCACCACTAGCACAACCCAGCCCAGCAGCACCAGCACTCGGCCGTCGTGCTTGCGCAGTTGCCGGCGCCAGGCGGGCACCAGCCACGGCAATACCAGCACCAGCGGCAGCCAATATTGCGGGATTACGTGAACGAAGAAATACCAGAACGGCTCGCGATGGTCCCAGGCGGCGGCATAGCGTCCCGCGGTCTGGCGCAGCAGAATCTCTCGCGCATAGGCGATCTCTTCAGCAGTGCCATTGAGCGCGATGGACAAGGCCAAAGGCAGTAACCAGATCGCGATGGCGCCCAGCATGACCAACAGTCCCAGCAGCCACTTGCGCGCCTCGCCCGGCATGGCCACCACACCGGGCCAACCTTTGCGCACCGCGTAGGCATACGGAATCAGCATCAGGGCCGGGACGAAGCCAACCCCTTTGGTGATCACACCAATGCCCATGGCGGCGCAGCCCAGGTAGAACCAGCGCCAGGCGGGCCCGAGCAACAGGTGCCGCGCCAGACCGTACATACCCACGGAGGTGAACAGAATCAAAAAGCTGTCGATCTGACCGGTCTGCAGGATGCTGTAGGTCTGATAGGTCGCCAGGTACAAGAGCGCCGCCATCCGGCCCGCACGTTGATGCCATAACCGGCGGCCAAGGTCATAAACCACGGCGGTGACCGTCACGGCCGATAGAAGACCCGGCAGGTACAGGGCGATGGAGGGTTTCCCGGTGAGCCAGGCGAAGAACGCCACCGTCCACATGAAAATCGGCGGTTTGTCGCCATAGATCTCTGCCGCACGGTGCGGAATCAGCCACGAGCCGTGCTGCAGCATCTCGAGCGCAACACCAAGGAATCGCTCCTCGTCGACATTCTGCGGCTGACGCAGTCCTAGTCCGGCACCGATCAAAACCAGGGCGAGTACCATCAAACCCAGGCATTCGACCCGGGGTGATAACGTTCTGCGCATGACTCAGTCCTTTAAGTGTTTGCTGCGAGCAATCAACTGCAAATTGCGCAGATAAACGATCGAGCCAAAGGCTTGACCGGCAATGAATACCGGGTCCTCCCGGTAAATGGCATAAGCGAGCAGCAGGGCGCTACCGACGATGCTCAGGTACCAGAAACTCACTGGAATCACGCTGCGTTTCTTGTATTCGCTGTAAAGCCACTGCAAGACGAAGCGACCGGTAAAGGCTATCTGGCCGGCGAAGCCGACCACCAGCCACAGGGTTTCACGGGAGAGATTCATCCTTCGATTTCCTGCGCAGTGGCGTTCAGGCGCGTGCGCCGGATCAGCCACCAGACGCCGATCAGGTCGAGAATGCCCACCAGGGCACGGTCCAGGTTGCCGTATTTGGAGACCCCGGCTGTGCGGTGACGGTGGTTGACCGGGTGAGTGATCATTCGGCCGTTATGGCGCTGGATCAGTGCAGGAATGTACCGATGCATATGATCGAAGTACGGCAGGCGCAGAAACGCCGCCCGCTCGATCAACTTCAATCCACACCCGGTGTCCGGTGTCTGGTCCTTGAGCATGCGGCTGCGCAATCCATTGGCAAACCGTGAGGCCCAGCGCTTGCTCGCGTTGTCGCGGCGGTTGACCCGGTGCCCGGCCACCAACTGAAGGCCGGCCAGCCCTTGTTCACCGCGCACCAGCGCCAACATCCCGGGGATGTCCGCAGGATCGTTCTGGCCATCGCCATCGAGCGTGGCCAGCCACTGCCCCTTGGCAGCCAGCGCTGCATGGTAAAGCGAGGTGCTTTGCCCAAGCGAACGCTCATGACGCAGGATCCGCAGCGTGTTCAGGCCATTGTTTTTGATCTGCCGCAGTTCGTGCAAGGTGGCATCGGTACTGCCATCGTCCACGACGATGATTTCGTACGCCTCGTCGGCCAAGGCTGTGCGCACTTCTTCAATCAATGGCTTCAGGTTGTTTGCTTCATTTTTTGCAGGAATCAGTACAGATACAAAAATTTCATGACTCATAGGGTCCCCCCTTTAATCCTTGGTTTCTTATTATCAAGGGCGAACATTTCATCTCTGATAAAAGTGGCGATACCACTTCACAAATTCCGCTACACCCGCTTCCACCGTCACCTGAGGGTGGAAGTCGACCCATTGGGTCAATGCCGATACGTCAGCCCAAGTCTTGACCACATCGCCAGGCTGCAGTGGTAGAAAGTTGCGTTGCGCTTTGATCCCCAGCGTCGACTCCAGACAATCGACGAACTCCAGCAGTGCTACCGGCATGCCACGCCCGATATTGAAAATCCGGTTAACGCCGTCGCCCTCCCCGTCCGGGATCGGCGGCCGAAGGCGCAAACGGGCGACACTTTCGACAATGTCATCGATGTAAGTGAAGTCGCGCGCCATCTGGCCGTGATTATAGATATCAATCGGCAAACCGTTGAGGATCGCTTCGGTGAACTTGAACAGCGCCATGTCGGGGCGTCCCCAAGGTCCGTAAACGGTAAAAAAGCGTAGGCCGCTGGCCTTCAGGCCATACAAATGACAGTAGCTGTGAGCCATCAACTCATTAGCACGTTTGCTGGCCGCGTACAGTGAAATGGGATGATCGACAGCGTCTTCAATACTGAACGGCATTTTGCTGTTGGTACCGTACACCGAGCTGCTTGATGCATAGATCAGGTGCTCGGGACGATAGTGACGGCAAGCTTCCAGCACATTCAGAAAACCCACCAGGTTCGATTGCGCGTAGACGTCCGGGTTGTCCAGTGAATAGCGAACACCCGCCTGGGCCGCCAGGTGCACAACCTCGGTAAAACGATGTTCGTTGAACAACGCCATCAGTGCCGGTTTGTCGACGATATCCAGAGTCTGAAAACGAAAGCCTGGCAAGGATGCAAGGTCGTTAAGCCGTGCACGCTTAAGCTCGACACTGTAATAGTCGTTGAGGTTGTCGATGCCGATGACTTCAAGGCCTTCCCGGCACAAACGCTTAACAGTGTGATACCCGATGAAGCCGGCGGCGCCAGTGACCAGAACAGTCATTGGGAGTTCGCGCCGATCAGCGCATTGTTCTTGGCCAATACCCACGTCAGCTTCATGCTTTGCTCCATAGTCCAGTCAATAAGGCTTGTATCGTCGATGGGAGAACTACCAGATGCCCGCAATCAGGCCCGCCAGCTCTCGGCATGCATACGTTGCTCGCTGGATTGTAAAAATAGCGTTAATTATTCATTTAGGTTTTGTGACGATAGCAAGAACGCGTGACGAATTCAGTTGCCATTGACACACGTCAATCTAAAGTGCATGCCAGCAGGAGAAAAATTTGACCCCGGGAAGGACGCAGAACCATGAGTACTGAGCAAGAGACAACGTTCGACGAGCCGCAGCTTAACAGCACGGAAATCCGAATACTGGGCTCGTTGATCGAGAAACAGGCCACCAGCCCGGAAACCTATCCGCTGACGCTCAATGCGCTGGTGATTGCCTGCAACCAGAAAACCAGCCGCGAGCCGGTGATGAACCTGACCCAGGGTCAGGTCGGCCAAAGTCTGCGCGCCCTCGAAGGTCGCGGCTTTACCAAACTGGTGATGGGCAGTCGTGCGGATCGCTGGGAACACAAAGTCGACAAGGCACTGGAACTGGTGCCCGCTCAAGTGATTTTGACGGGGCTGTTATTCCTTCGCGGACCACAAACGGTCAATGAACTGCTGACCCGCAGCGGCCGCATGCATGACTTTGAAGATGCCGAACAGGTGGTGCATCAACTGGAACGGCTGATTGCTCGCGATCTGGCACTGCTGATTCCGCGCCAGGCCGGTCAGCGGGAAGACCGCTACATGCACGCCTTGGGCGACCCGGCGGACATCGAAGTGATCCTGACGGCAAGACAGAACCCGGCCGAACGTGGCGCGGGTGGCGGCGTATCGGTTGAGCGGATCGAAGAGCTTGAGGCGCGAATTGCGGCGCTGGAAGAGCGACTGGCCCGCCTCGAATAAACTAACAACAAAGATCGAATGTGGGAGCGGTGCTTCTATTCGCCGTCCCAGTAATCCACGCCGTCGGCCGGCCGGGCGATGGCGACGAAGCCCGAGGCATTGCCCTCGGCATCGACCTTGAAGTCGTCCATCACCGCATACTTGCCGGAATCCGGGTACTCGCAAATCTCGGGGGATTGTTGGGTGCTGACTGCCAGGTAGCGCAGCTCAGCGTTGCTGGTGTTGATGATCTGGTGCGCGGCTTCAGGGCCGCCCGGCGGGCAGGCAATGACATCACCGGCGCGAACGGGAAAGCGCTCGGCGCCCAAGCGAATCTCCCCTTCCCCGGCCACGATGTAAAACATTTCCTCGTTGACCCGATGACTGTGAAACGGGCTGCCACGCATCCCCGGTTCCAGCGCGTACAGGCGATAACCCAGCTTCTGCGCGCCAAGTTGCTGGCCGATGCGCGCCTGCCGTTGCCGATAGCGGTCGGCGGTGTCCCCCGTCGGGGCAAACGCTTCGGGCAGCGGCTCAAGTTCGGCCTGATCCAGATTAAGAATGGCAGGATGCATGAGTCACCTCAGTCACGGTTTCGCTTATTGGGGAGCAGGATGGCCATGGCCACTGCGGGCAAATTCCACGGCGTTGTGAAACTGCTCATCGGTCGGCCGCACGCCGGTGTACAGCACGAACTGCTCCAGCGCCTGGATCGCGATCACTTCCAGCCCGGTGATCACTCGCTTGCCTTCAGCACGAGCGCGCACAATCAACGGTGTTTCCGAGGGGACTGCCACGACATCGAAGACAGTCTCGGCAGCAGCGATGGTTTCAGCATCGAACGCCAACTGATCGGCCTCAGGGCCGTTCATGCCAATTGGTGTGACGTTGATCAGCATCTGCGGCCGCTCCGAGCCCAGCTCCGCTTGCCATCGATAGCCCAGCGATTCGGCCAACGCCCGTCCGGCACGCTCGTTGCGGGCAACAATCAGGCCATTTTTGTAGCCGCCATCACGCAAGGCACTGGCCACAGCCTTGGCCATGCCGCCGCTGCCGCGCAGGGCAAAGGTCAATTCCTTCGGCACCTGGTGGGTGTCAAGCAACTGGGCGATCGCGATGTAGTCGGTGTTGTAAGCCTTGAGATGGCCATTAGTGTTAACGATGGTGTTGATCGATTGAATGGCCGCAGCGGAGGGGTCCAGTTCATCGACCAGCGCAATGCACGCCTCCTTGAACGGCATCGACACGCCGCAACCTCGAATCCCCAAGGCGCGAATGCCGCCAACGGCACCGGGCAAATCCTGACTGCTGAAGGCCTTGTAGTAAAAATTCAGGTTCAGTTGCTCATACAGATGATTGTGAAACCGCAGGCCGAAGTTCCCGGGACGTGCGGAAAGCGACATGCACAGCTGGGTGTCTCTGTCGGGGTTCATCTGCATGAAAAATCTCCTTCAATAGCACTTTCGGATGGACGGGATTAGCCAATCCATCGGGTCTGATCGATCATAACGGTGTGTCTGCACGTGGCCTCACTGAACCGTAAAGAAGCGAGTACAGACCTTACACAAAATTTACCCAATGGCTGTGCTGATTTTGGAAAAAAAGCTGTCTTAGAAGTATCCCCGCGACAATCCTTGGGTCTATTGCAGACACAAGCGCCGGGGCGAAGAACCGAGGAACTATCATGATCCGTAAAATCCCCACAGTAGCCTTGCTGATCGGTGCGCTTGCTATCGCAGGGCAGGCAGAAGCTGGCGGCGGTCACGGCGGTCACGGTTGGGAAGGACCGGCGGTATTTGGTGCGATCGTTGGCTCGGCCATCGTCGGTTCAGCCCTCATCAACAGCAATCGCCCGGTCTATGTACAGCAACCGGTTTACGTTCAGCCACAACCGGTTTACTACGGCCCGCCACCGGTTTATTACCAGCCGGCACCGGTCTACGTGCAGCAACCGGTCTATTACGGCCCACCGCCGGTTTATTACGGCCCACCACGTGGTTATTACGGTCCACCGCGCGGTTACTACGGCCCTCCCCACGGTTATGGCCGCTGGTAACGGAATCATCAGGCCCCGCCTCAATAGCGGGGCCTTTTTTGTGACCGTCCGTCGGCAGAGGTCTAAATAAATCTCGCCAAGGTCGCTGTCGGAACAGTCTTTGCGGCGCAAGTTGGCAAGATTGACTCGCCATCCTTCCCCCGCTTTGGGGAAAACGGTCATATTTATGTCATGTCGGGTCCGCACTCTTGGATCTGTCCGTTAACAACAGGTTGATAAAAACAAGGACGACCTTATGCCCACGCAAAACCCGCACCGCGTTGTCGGCTTGTGCACTTCCAGCAAGGTGTACAACGCATTGACCGAACTCAAGCATCTGGAAGGCCATCGCAGCGCCAAGTTTCTTTCGCTGCTGGCAGAAAACCTGGTGCGAAAAGGCCTGCTCAACGAGCAGGAAGTGGTTCATATGCTGGACCTGGTGGTCGACTGAACCGATGACTCATTGGCATCAATGACGACTATCGAAAGCGTTGATTGTCCGTTCAAGCGTCCGTTCCGTAAGGTGGCTCCATCGATTGATGGAGGTACTTATGTCCCAGGTTCAGATCATGTCCGTTATCGGCAGTGCCGTTCCCGCACCGCTCAGAGAGCTAGGATTGCTCGCCTGTTGGTATCTGGTGCAGGACGGCGAACCGATCAGCGGTCCGCTCACCTCGCTGCCAGCCGCCCAGGCACTGTCGCAACGCATCGGCCGAGGCCAACTCAGCGCTTAAGGCAACTGCACCCGCGGCTTGGTTTCGATGAAAATTGCCCAACTCGACATGAACAGCGCAGCGATCAGCGGCCCGATCACAAAGCCATTGAGGCCGAAGATCGCCAGACCGCCAAGGGTCGAGATCAGGATCAGGTAGTCCGGCATCTTGGTATCCTTGCCCACCAGGATCGGTCGCAGCACGTTATCCACCAGGCCGATCACAAAAATCCCGAACAGCACCAGCATCACGCCCTGCCAGATCGCTCCAGTGAACAGGAAAAACGCCGCCACCGGCGCCCAGACAATCCCCGCCCCCACCGCTGGCAACAGCGACAGAAACGCCATCAGCACCGCCCAGAGCAACGCGCTCGGAATATCCAGAAACCAGAAAATCAAACCGCCCAATGCGCCCTGCGTGATCGCCACCAGCAGGTTGCCCTTCACTGTCGCTCGAACCACACGATTGAACTTGAGTTGCAAACGGCGTTTCTGGTGCTCCTGCAGCGGCACGGCGGCGCGCACTTTGCGGGCCAGTTCGGCGCCGTCCCGCAGAAAGAAGAACAACAGGTAGAGCATGATGAAAAAGCTCACCACGAAATCGAACGTACCCTGACCAAAACTGAAGGCTTTGTTGGCAATGAACTCATTGCCTGTCACCGCACTTTTGATGATTTTCTCCCGCAGCCCGTCCAGTTCGCCTACCCCGGCCCGATCGAGCAAGTGCTGGAAGTACGGCGGCAGGCTGTGTTTGAAATGCGTCACGTACCCGGCAATGTCCAGTTCGCCACTTTCGATGCGGTGGTAGACCGAGGCCCCTTCTTGAATCAGCAAGATACTGAGGACAATCACCGGCAGAATCGCGATCAACAGACAGATGCTCAGGGTGAGCAGCGACGTCAGATTGCGTTCCCAGCCGAACTTCAGTTGCAGTCGTCGGTGCAGGGGCGCGAAGAGGATGCCGAGGATCACCGCCCAGAACACCGCGCCGTAAAACGGCAGCAAAATCCAAATGAAGGCAGCGGTGACCAGCCCCAGCAAGATCACCAGTGATTTGTTTTGTACTGTCTCTTCGTTCATGTCCGATCCATGTCAGTCCGCAAGGACACAATGTTGCGTCCTGATGCTTAGTCCGCCACGGTTCGCGCGAGTGCCATCCGTTTGTTCATCAAGCATAGATCCAGATCAATGAACCTCGCGGGCAAGCCGCTTACTCTCGGCGGCTTTTGTGACCGACTCTGCCATGACTCTCCTGCCTCCAGAACTGCTCGCCCCCGCCGGCACCCTGAAAAACATGCGATATGCCTTCGCCTACGGCGCCGATGCGGTGTACGCCGGTCAACCGCGCTACAGCCTGCGGGTGCGCAACAACGAATTCGATCACGCCAATCTGGCCCTCGGCATTCACGAGGCCCAGGCCCAAGGCAAGCGCTTCTACGTGGTGGTGAACATCGCCCCGCACAACGCCAAGCTAAAAACCTTCCTCAAAGACCTGGCGCCGGTCATTGCCATGGCGCCGGACGCGCTGATCATGTCCGACCCGGGGTTGATCATGCTGGTCCGCCGGCATTATCCGCAGATGCCGATTCACCTGTCGGTACAGGCCAACACGGTGAACTGGGCCAGTGTCGAGTTCTGGCAGCAACAAGGTTTGAGCCGGATCATCCTGTCGCGGGAGCTGTCCCTGGAAGAAATCGCCGAAATCCGCGAGCAAGTCCCGGCGATGGAGCTGGAGGTGTTCGTCCACGGCGCCTTGTGCATGGCCTATTCCGGTCGCTGCCTGTTGTCGGGTTACATGAACAAGCGCGATGCCAATCAGGGCAGTTGCACCAACGCCTGTCGCTGGAAATATTCGGCGCAAGAGGCCACTGAAAACCAGCTCGGCGAAATCGTGCAGACCTTCCAGCCCGAACCGACCCTGGGCATAGGCGCCCCGACCGATCAGGTGTTCCTGTTGCAGGAAGCCAATCGGCCCGATGAACTGATGCCGGCCTTCGAAGACGAACACGGCACTTACATCATGAACGCCAAGGATTTGCGCGCGGTGCAGCATGTCGAGCGCCTGACGCAGATGGGCGTGCACTCACTGAAAATCGAGGGCCGGACCAAATCCCATTTTTATTGCGCACGCACCACTCAGGTTTACCGTCGGGCGATCGACGACGCGATGGCCGGTCGCGAGTTCGACCGCAGTCTGATGCTGGACCTGGAATCACTCGCCCAGCGCGGCTACACCGAAGGTTTTCTGCGACGGCACGTGCATGACGAATACCAGAACTACCAGCACGGCAGTTCGGTGTCGGAGCGGCAGCAGTTTGTCGGCGAGCTGACCGGCGCGCGGCGTGACCGGATGGCGGAGGTCAAGGTGAAGAATCGATTTGGTTTGGGCGACCACATGGAACTGATGACGCCCAAGGGCAACTTCCAATTCGACTTGCATCAACTGCAAAACGTCAGGGGCGAGCCTATCGAAGTGGCGCCGGGGGATGGGCATACGGTGTACCTGCCGATTCCGGATGCGGTGGATTTGCAGTTTGGGTTGTTGATGCGGGATGTCAGCGTCACATGATCATCAAGAACGCCCCCCACTGTGGGAGCGAGCCTGCTCGCGATGACGGAATCACAGCCAACATTATTGTTGAATGTTAAACCACTATCGCGAACAGGCTCGCTCCCACAGGTAAGCCGTTACGTGAACTCCTCGCGCAACATCCCCACAAACGCCTCTCGCGCCGGGTGAACCCCGGCGTTTTCATGCCAGTAAAACAGATTGTCGATCGCCATCAGTTCGGGGAACTCATACCCTGCGCAACCCGCCCCTTTGGCGTACTGATCAAACACGCCTTTTGGCACCAGCGCGACACCCGCCCCGGCACTGACACAGCCGACAATCGCCCCGTAACTGGCCAGGCTGACAATCGGCAACGCCTGCCCCTGCCGCAGCAACCAATGTTCCAGCGCCGCCCGGTAGGGACAGCCCTGAGGCCACATGAACACGGTCTTGTCCTGCAAATCCGCGATGTCACGCACCGGCCCCAGGGACGTCGAGGCGATCAACAACAGCTCCTCGCGGTACATCGGCGTGCGCTTGAGGTGTGAGCGCTCGACATCCACGGCGACGATCGCGCCGTCGAGCCGGTGATTGAGCGTGTCGTCGAGCAATTGGCTCCAGGTGCCGGTGGTCAGCTCCAGTGCCACCGCCGGGAAACGCTTGTGGAATTTCGCCAGCAACCGCGGCAATCGACCGGTCGCCGACGACTCGATGGCGCCAATGCGCAACGGCCCGGACGGCTCGGCCGAAGGGTCCACCGCGCGCTTGGCTTCCGCCGTCAGGGCGAGAATTTTCGAGGCATAAGCCAGAAAGGTCTGCCCCGCCGGGCTGATTCGCAGCCCTCGGCCCTCGCGTAGAAACAGCGCGACACCCAGCTCCGTTTCCAGGGACTTGATCCGTGCCGTGATGTTCGACGGCACGCAATGCAATAGCTCGGCTGCCCGAGCGATACTGCCGACCTCGGCGACGGTCTTGAACATGCGTATCTGTGCCAGCTCCATACATCACCAAAAGTGAAGAGTTGACGCACTATAAGTCAGTTGTGGAGAACATTCAGGCTTCTGATACTGGGTGCATCCGCCTACAGGTGCCCGATCATGAAGCCACTCACGCCCTCCCCCGGCTCCCCCGCCAAAATCTTCCTGGCCATGGCATTTGTCGTCAGCTGCTGGGGTTACTCACCGACCGGCATTCACATCGGTTTGCAGGCCTATGATCCTGGTCATCTAGCCCTGCTGCGGTTTCTGCTGGCATCGGCCTTCATGGCGGTGGTCGCAGTGTTCCGAGGCATTAGCCTGCCGAAAACTCGTGACCTGCCGTTGCTGTTCGCGCTCGGATTTTTTGCCGTGAGCCTGCACCATGTCGCGTTGAATTTCGGCCAGCAAAGTATCAGCGCCGGCGCCTCGAGTGTGTTGGCGCAATCAACGCCGTTGTTCAGCACGTTGCTGGCGCGTTTCGTGTTCAAGGACCGGGTGAGCGTGTGGCGTTGGGGCTGCGTTTTTCTGGGATTGATCGGCGTGGTGATGGTGGTGGCCGGTGATCACGGATTGGGGAGCATCGACGCCCATGGATGGCTGATTGTGTTGGCGGCGGTGTCATGGAGTTTTTACTTTGCCTTGCAGAAGCATCACTCGCGGCGCTACGACGGGCTGACGTTGGTGTGTTACACGGTTTGGTTCGGGACGCTGCTGCTGTTGGTTTATCTCCCGGGACTGGTGAGCCAGGTCATCACCGCTCCAGTTGAAGTACAGCTTGCGGTCATCGGGCTGGGCATTTTCCCAAGTGCCCTTGCGTATCTCGCCTGGGCCTATGTGCTGACTCATGTGGATTTGAGCCGCGCGACGATGACGCTGTATCTGATTCCACCGACCGCCATGGCAATTGCCTCTTTTGCACTGGGCGAGCGGCCGACGTTGATGATCGTTGCGGGCGCACTGGTGGTGCTGGTCAGCGTGTTGGCGTTGAATCTGGAGCGCAGGATTGTGTCGATTCGAGTAGTCGGCGTCTGATGCGGCATTTTTGCGATACCTGCGACGCCTTCGCAGGCAAGCCAGCTCCCACAGGGTTTGTGGCGATCGCATCATTTTCATCCGACTCGAAACCTGTGGGAGCGGGCTTTCCCGCGATAAAAAAACCAGGCGCACTGGCCGGGTTCTGTTCGAGTAGACAAATGGCGGTCAGCCATCGGCCGAAAACCGGTCGCGACTGTTGGTCAGGTGCAGCCACATGGCCGCCCGAGCCGCATCCGGGTCCTGGCGTTTGATCGCATTGAGAATCGCCTCGTGCTCAAGGTTGGCCAGTTGCCCGAGCTTGCTCAAGTCCACTGCGCCGCGCTCGGCGGCATTGACGCGGGTGCGTGGGATCATGGCGCTGCCCAGGTGCTGCATGATTTCGGTGAAGCACACGTTGCCGGTGGCTTCGGCGATCAGCAAGTGGAAGCGCTTGTCGGCTTCGACGCAGCTGTCGTTGTTGGCCAGCAGGCTTTGATAGTCGTCCAGCGCTTCGCGCATCTGCACCAATTGATGCTCGGTGCGACGGGTTGCCGCCAGTGCGGCGGCCTGGGTTTCCAGGCCCATGCGCAACTCCAGAATACTGCGCACCCCCAGCGCGGTATCGACGTTCAACCGCAGTCCCTGCTCCGGTGCTCGCTCGATGACAAAGGTGCCGATGCCGTGCCGGGTCTCCACCAACCCGGACGCCTGCAACTTCGAGATCGCCTCGCGCACCACCGTGCGACTGACCCCGTGCTCCTGAACAATCGTGTTCTCGGACGGCAGCTTGTCACCTGGCAGCATCTGCCCGAGCAAGATGCTCTGGGTCAGTTTGGCGACCAGGTCATGGGCCAGGTTGTGGGTGCGCTTGCGGGCAGGCGCGTCGAGGTCTTCTTGCATGGCGATCATCCGAGAGCAGGGCTACTGGAATCGTAGCACTGCGCCCGACGGGAATCTCGGGAAAAAGCCGATCAACTTGTATGACAACACTCAACAAATCGGACATTCAAGACCGAAACCAAGCTCGTGCATTACTGAAAAAAGAATAACAAATCTCATATAAAGCGCCATTTTGTTGGACAGCAGGGCTTGCATGAGGAAAAAACGTAGTTGTATGATGTCTATCAACATCGCAACACCCCGCCACACCCCGCATAAAAATAATCAGTGGGAGATAACGCAGTGAATACATCCATATCCGGGATGAACGATGGCGCCGATTCGGTCCTGAAGTCCGCCATCTCGAAAGTGAAACGCCATGTTCTGCCGCTGTTCGTGATCATGTTCATCGTCAACTACATCGACCGCGTGAACATCGGCTTCGTCCGCGCCCACATGGAACATGACCTGGGCATCGGCGCTGCCGCCTACGGCCTCGGCGCCGGTCTGTTCTTCATCGGTTACGCGCTGTTTGAAGTCCCCTCCAATATCCTCCTGCAAAAAGTCGGCGCACGAATCTGGCTGACCCGCATCATGCTGACCTGGGGCGTGGTCGCCGCTTGCATGGCCTTCATCCAGAACGAAACCCACTTCTACATCCTGCGATTTCTGCTCGGCGTGGCCGAAGCCGGTTTCTTCCCCGGAGTGATTTACTACTTCACCCGCTGGTTGCCTGGCGTTGAACGCGGCAAGGCGATTGCCATCTTCCTCAGCGGTTCGGCGATTGCTTCGCTGATCTCCGGCCCGCTGTCCGGGTTACTGCTGCAAATCAGCGGTTTGGGCATGCACGGCTGGCAATGGATGTACTTCATTGAAGGGATGTTCTCGGTCGGGCTGTGCGTGTTCGTCTGGTTCTGGCTGGACTCCAAACCCCACGACGCCAAATGGCTGAGCCGCGCCGAACAAGACGCGCTGGTCAAAGCCATCGACGACGAACAACTGGCCCGCGAAGCCGCGACACCAATCAAACCGTCGCTGGGCAAGCTGCTCAAGGATCGCCAGATCATCCTGTTCTGCCTGATCTACTTCTTCATCCAATTGACCATCTATGCCGCGACCTTCTGGCTGCCGAGCATCATCAAAAAGATGGGCGACCTGAGCGACATTCAGGTCGGGCTGTTCAACTCGATTCCATGGTTGCTGTCGATCGTCGGCATGTACGCCTTCGCTTCGCTGTCGGCCAAATGGAAGCATCAACAAGCCTGGGTCGCTGCGGCCCTGCTGATCGCAGCAGCCGGGATGTTCATGTCCACCACCGGCGGGCCGATCTTCGCCTTCGTTGCAATCTGCTTTGCTGCGCTGGGCTTCAAATCGGCGTCATCGCTGTTCTGGCCGATTCCTCAGGCTTATCTGGACGCACGGATCGCGGCAGGCGTCATCGCGCTGATCAACTCGGTGGGCAACCTCGGCGGCTTCGTCGCGCCGACCACGTTCGGCCTGCTGGAAGAACGCACCGGCTCGATTCAGGGCGGGCTGTACGGCCTGGCCGCGACCTCGATCATTGCCGCCATCATCGTCTTCGCCGCACGCAACAAACCGAAATCCGCACCAGCCGTTGCACTGGACAAACCAGCGCCCAATCACGCCTGAACACTCATGTAAGAGCACTGTTTTGAAGGACATGACAATGAACACACAAGAAACCGCCAAAGCCCCGGTCATCACCAGCATGCAGGTTGTTCCAGTGGCCGGCCACGATGGCATGTTGCTCAACCTGAGCGGCGCCCACGGGCCGTTTTTCACCCGCAACATCGTGATCCTCAAGGACAACGCCGGCCACACCGGCGTCGGTGAAGTACCGGGCGGCGAACGCATCCGCCAGACCCTCGAAGACGCTCGTTCATTAGTGGTCGGCAGTCCGATCGGCACGTATCAGAAGATCCTCAATCAAGTGCGCCAGACCTTCGCCGATCGTGATGCTGGCGGTCGCGGGTTACAGACGTTCGATTTGCGCATCACCATCCACGCCGTCACCGGCCTTGAAGCTGCGCTGCTTGATCTCTTGGGCCAGCACCTGGACGTGCCGGTCGCAGCCTTGCTCGGCGAAGGTCAGCAGCGCGACGAAGTGAAGATGCTGGGTTACCTGTTTTATGTCGGTGATCGCAATGAAACCGACCTGGCCTACCGCAGCGAACCGGACGCCGACAACGACTGGTTCCGCGTACGTCACGAAAAAGCCATGACCGCCGACGCCGTGGTCCGCCTGGCCGAAGCCGCCCACGCCCGCTACGGTTTCAAGGACTTCAAACTCAAGGGCGGCGTGCTCAGTGGCGATCAAGAAATCGAAGCCGTCACCGCCCTGGCCGAACGCTTCCCCGATGCGCGCATCACCCTTGATCCGAATGGCGCGTGGTCACTCAAGGAAGCCATTCGCCTGTGCCGGGATCAGCATCACGTACTGGCTTACGCCGAAGACCCGTGCGGCGCGGAAAACGGTTATTCGGGACGTGAAGTCATGGCTGAATTCCGTCGGGCCACGGGTCTGAAAACCGCCACCAACATGATCGCCACCGACTGGCGGGAAATGGGCCACGCGATCCAGTTGCAATCAGTGGACATTCCGCTGGCGGACCCACACTTCTGGACCATGCAGGGCTCGGTCCGTGTGGCGCAGATGTGCCATGAGTGGGGCCTGACCTGGGGTTCACACTCCAACAACCACTTCGATATTTCCCTGGCCATGTTCACCCACGTTGCGGCCGCAGCGCCAGGTGACATCACCGCCATCGACACCCACTGGATCTGGCAGGACGGCCAGCGCCTGACCAAAGCGCCGCTGCAAATCGTTGATGGCTGCGTGCAGGTGCCGAAGAAACCCGGGTTGGGCGTCGAACTGGACATGGATCAACTGGCCAAGGCTCATGAGTTGTACAAAGGCATGGGACTGGGCGCCCGGGATGACAGCGTGGCGATGCAGTTTCTGATTCCGGGCTGGAAGTTCGATAACAAGCGGCCGTGTCTGGTGCGCTAGGTCTATCGAAAAACCTCAATCCCTGTGGGAGCGGGCTTGCTCGCGAAGACGTCGTCACATCCACCATCAATGTGACGGATAGACCGCTTTCGCGAGCGAACTCGCTCCCACAGGTTCTTGCGCTGCTTGCAGCAACCATTGCTTGAACGCCATCATCGCCGACGTTTCAGGGCGCGACTGCAAACGGGTCAGCCAGTAACTGCCGGTGGTGATCCCGATGGCGAACGGTTGCTCGATTGCACCCGCCGTCAGTTGTCGGGCGAACATCAGCGGCGGCGCCAATGCAACGCCCGCCCCTTGCAGCGCCGCTTCCATCATTGCCAGCGACGAGTCGAAGACGATGCTTCGGGGCGGCGCTGCGTGGGTCGAGAGGCCGGTGGCCTGAAACCATTCGGGCCACTCGTCCGTGCGATAAGAACGCAACAGCGTTTGCTGCAACAGGTCTATCGGTGTTTTCAGTTGCCGGGCAATTTCGGGAACGCACAATACCGATAACGGCGCCTCGATCAACCTGACTGCCTCAATCCCATGCCAGGCTCCCGCGCCAAACCGTATCGCGTAATCCAACCCTTCAGCCGCCACATCCACGCGATTGTTGTTGGTCGACAGGCGCAAATCTATGAACGGATGTTTCGCCTGGAAGTCCGTCAACCGTGGCAACAACCAGCCTACCGCGAACGTCCCCACCGCGCCGACCGTCAATACCTCGCGAAAATGTCCGCCCTCGAATCGCTCAAGGGTGCGCGCAATACGGTCGAAAGACTCGCGCAACACCGGCAGCAGGGTTTCGCCCTCGCTGGTCAGCATCAGCCCGCGGGGCAAGCGCTTGAACAGGGTTACGCGAAGTTGCGATTCAAGGCTCTTGACCTGATGGCTCACCGCCGCCTGTGTGACACACAACTCAACGGCCGCCCGGGTGAAACTCAAATGCCGGGCGGAGGCCTCGAAGGCGCGCAATGCATTGAGCGGTAATTGAGGCCGGATCATGCCCACTCCCAAATTTTTCTAATGGCTCGTTCGAAATATCATCGGTTGTCGAACCTCGGCAGACTGCATAGATTGGCTCGCCCATCAGCAACCCGGATTGAAAAGCCGCTCGGAGTGTAGCGGTTAACACCCTTGAACTCATGGAAAGTGAATCAATCATGCACAACAAACTCGCGCTCTACAGCGCTTTCGCACTTGCCCTCAGCGCCGGTCATTGCGTTGCTGATGACCGCATTGAAGCCATCGTGAAGGCCGCCATCGAACCGGTGATGCAGCAACAGCAGATCCCCGGTGTCGCGGTTGCGATTACCGTCAACGGCCAGCCTCATTACTTTAACTACGGCGTGGCCTCGAAGGAAAACGGCAAAGCCGTCACCGAAGACACCCTGTTCGAAATCGGCTCGGTGAGCAAAACCTTCACCGCGACCCTCGCCGCCTACGCTCAGGCCACCGGCAAACTGTCCCTGTCGGACAAGGCCAGCAGCGTGCTGCCGGAGCTGCGTGGCAGCGCGTTCGATAACATCAGCGTGCTGCAACTGGGCACCTACAGCGCCGGTGGCCTGCCGCTGCAATTCCCCGACGATGCCGATGCACCGGACAAAATGCTCGGCTACTTCAAGCAGTGGAAACCGACTTATGCCGCCGGCACCCATCGGCTGTATTCGAACCCGAGCCTGGGGTTGTTCGGTTACCTCGCCGCCCAAAGCATGGGCGCGCCGTTTGATGACGTGATGGAAAAAACCCTGCTGCCGAAACTCGGGCTGAAACACACCTACCTCACAGTGCCGCAGGCTCAAATGGGGCTTTACGCTCAGGGTTACAACAAGGACGACAAACCTGTACGGGTTGGGCCGGGGGCACTGGATTCGGAGGCTTATGGGGTGAAAACCAGCGCGGCGGATCTGATTCGGTATGTTGAGGCGAACATGAAACCGTCGGGGCTTGAAACGCCGATGCAGCGGGCAATCGCCATCACTCACACCGGGTATTACAAGGTCGGCGAGATGACTCAGGGGCTGGGTTGGGAGTTCTACCATTACCCGGTCACCCTCGATAAATTACTGGCGGGTAACTCGACGCAGATGGCGATGGAGGCTCACGAAGTCCAGTGGCTGACCCCACCGCAACCTCAACCGGAAAGCATACTGATCAACAAAACCGGTTCAACGGGCGGCTTCGGGGCTTACGTGGCGTACGTGCCGTCGAAAGACATCGGCATCGTGATCCTGGCCAACAAAAACTACCCGAACCCGGAGCGGATCAAGATTGCTCATACGATATTGAGTGCTCTGAGCAAGTAGCCAATTGTGGCGAGGGGATTTAGCGAAACGTCGCACCGCCCCGTTGGGCTGCGAAGCGGCCCCTTTTTTTCAGCCACACCGCGTCCAATTGATTACGACGGCTTCGCCGCCGAAC